>NZ_JBXWSF010000007.1:0-80074 GCF_059613285.1 Ruegeria sp. BHSB058
GTTCAAATCGCCTCGGCAAGGCCCACAACAAGGCCTTGGATCAGGGTTTGTTCTGGACAAAGACGGATATATCATCACCAACAACCACGTTGTCGAAGGGGCCGACACTGTCACCGTGCGCCTGAGCGACCAACGTTCATTCGAGGCCGAAGTCATAGGAACCGACCCCCTGACCGACATCGCTCTGCTGAAGATCGACGCAGGCGAACCACTTTCTGCCGTGACACTGGGCGACAGCAATGCGATCCGTGTCGGCGAAGATGTTGTCGCCATTGGTAATCCGTTCGGGTTGAGTTCCACAGTGACGACCGGCATCGTTTCGGCCAAGGGCCGTAACCTGTCAGAAGGCCCTTATGCGGAGTTTATCCAAACTGACGCGGCCATTAACAAAGGCAATTCCGGCGGCCCTCTCTTCAACATGGAGGGTGAAGTTGTTGGCGTGAATTCGGCCATATATTCACCTACGGGTGGTTCCGTCGGGCTTGGTTTTGCGGTGACCTCGAACATCGTCGGGGACATTGCAGCCGATCTCATGGACGACGGTGAAGTCGATCGCGGCTGGTTGGGCGTGTCGATCCAGAATGTCAGCCCGGATATCGCCGCCGCAATGGGCTTGGATGAAGCGACCGGCGCGCTTGTTTCGGACGTCACCGCCAAAAGCCCCGCGGATGGATCGCTGGAACCCGGAGACGTTATCCTGTCTTATGACGGACAAGCCGTGTCCTCAAGCAGCGACCTGCCGCGTCTGGTTGGTGCTTCCGAGATTGGCGAGAACAGCAGGATCGGGATTCTGCGAGGAGGCAAAAAACTAGAGATTACTGTCAGGATCGGCACGCATGAAATGGCTTCTGCAGACATGGAGCAAACCGAAGACACGATCTCTGAAACCGCACTGGGCGTGTCCGTGACGCCACTGACTGAAACCGCTCGGACCGAAATCGGCATCAGCGAGGACGTGAACGGCGTCGTCGTTCTATCGCTGGTGCCCAACAGCCCTGCCGCCAAAGCCGGGCTGCAACGCGGTGACGTCATCGTCAAACTTGGCAGCCAAAAAACCGATACACCCCAAGCGCTGAAGGGCGCACTGAAAAGCGAAAAGACCGATCCTGCCCTGATGCTGATCAATCGCAAGGGCAACCAGATCTTCGTCGCGATCAAAATCGCCTGACCGAAGCCCACGCGCGCGTGGCCACCGGGGAGTTCCTGCGCGCGCATCCACCGGCGGTTCCGGATTGTCCCCCAGCCGCCGGTCCGCCGGGCGCGGGTGACCGCGTCCGGCGCGTGCATTTCCGAAAATCGGGATGTATACCAAAGAAAAAGGAATTCAGAGCATGAGCCGACGCATTCTTATCGTCGAAGATGATCCCGATACCCGCGATTTCATTGCCAAGGGGTTTTCCGAAGAAGGCTTCACCATCGAAATCGCAGCAGATGGGCGCGAAGGTCTCTATCACGCCACCGACGGCGGCTTTGATGCGATCATTCTCGATCGGATGTTACCAGGTCTAGACGGGCTGTCGCTGATCAAATCCGTCCGCGCAGCGGGTCTTAAAACACCGGTACTGATGCTCACGGCCATGAGCGCGGTCGATGAGCGCGTCAAGGGCCTGCGCTCCGGAGCCGACGACTATCTGGTCAAACCCTTCTCGTTTCAGGAATTGCACGCCCGGATCGAAGCGCTGCTGCGCCGGCCGCAGGATACCGAGGAAAACTCGACTCTCAGCTGCCGCGACCTGGAAATGGATCTTCTGACCCGCCGCGTCACCCGATCGGGCCGCGACATCACCCTGACGCCGCGCGAATTCCAGATCCTCGAATTTTTCCTGCGCCGCAAGAACCGGGTAGTTTCGCGAACCATGCTACTCGAAGGTGTCTGGGACTATCACTTTGACCCCAACACAAACGTCGTCGATGTGCACATATCCAAACTACGCAGGCAGCTCGACGAAGGCGGTGCGCTTCCCATGATCGAAACCGTGCGCGGTGCCGGATACATGGTTTCCGATGGCTAAGCCTTTAGTTCTGCTCAGGAACTCTCGGGCACGGCTGATGCTGGCCAGCATGTTGCTCAGCACGCTACTGACCGCAGCCGTGCTAGCCTTGGTCTATGTGACAGCCAACCGAACCATCGCCAGCGAGACCCGCTCAGTCGTAACTGCCGAACTGACAGGCCTGTCCGACGAATTCGAGCGGCTGGGCATGATTGGCCTCATAACCACCATCAACCGTCGCCTCGTCAATGCAGCCGAGCGGGACGCCTTGTACCTGTTAACCGATGCAAGCGGCAAGGTGTTGGCGGGAAACATGCGCACCTGGCCGCCGGGGATCGAACCGGGCAGTGGCTGGGTCGAACTCGATCTCATCCGAGCTGAATCCCGCGAAACTGTCCCGATTTCTGCCGCCTCGATCCGCCTGCCCGGTGGCGACCGCCTGTTGGTTGGGCGCGATGCCTCGGCCCGACAACAGTTTGACCGCGTATTGCTGCGCTCGTTCATACTGGCGCTGACCGCAGCGTTTGCGCTAAGCCTTCTCACCGGCTGGTTGCTGACGCGTCTGGTATTTTCGCGCCTCAAGGACATCGCCCGAACCGCCGACAACATCGTGTCCGGCGACCTTACCCGTCGCATTCCGCTGCGCGGGACGGGCGATGAATTCGACCAGATGGCCGGAACACTGAACGAAATGCTGGATCGGATCGAAGAACTGATCA
This sequence comes from Ruegeria sp. BHSB058, assembly GCF_059613285.1. Taxonomy (NCBI): domain Bacteria; kingdom Pseudomonadati; phylum Pseudomonadota; class Alphaproteobacteria; order Rhodobacterales; family Roseobacteraceae; genus Ruegeria; species Ruegeria sp. BHSB058. The sequence goes on from NZ_JBXWSF010000007.1 coordinate 2,711, forward strand.
GCAACCTGCGCACCACCTCGAATTCCATCGCCCATGACCTGCGCTCCCCGCTGTCGCGCCTGCGTCAGCGAGTCGAAGGTTTGTCTGATCCCGACCGTTCGACGCTGGACCGGGAAACCGACGCGATCCGAGCGCTGTCTGAGGTCGATCACCTGCTGAGGGTCTTTGCGCAACTCACCGAAATCTCGCGTGCCGAGGCCGGGCTGGGCCGGGATCAGTTCGAAGAACTGGACCTGAAACAACTGGCGCAAGACGTTCTGGAACTCTACGAGCCCCTTGCCGCAGATCAGGATATTTCATTTGCCACTTCGGGCGATACAACGCGATTTCAAGGCCACCGCCCCTTACTGTCACAAGCCCTCTCAAACCTTGTGGAAAATGCTCTGCGCTACGCTCCAAAGGGGTCCACAATCAAGGTTGTAGTGGGACTGGCAGACGATCAGCCTTTTCTCAGCGTCGCGGATCAGGGGCCGGGCGTTCCCGAAACGGATATTTCCCGACTGGCGCAGCCCTTCGTGACACTTGATCCAGCGCGCAGCGAAGGCAATTCGGGGCTGGGACTGGCACTGGTTGCAGCGATTGCCCGCATGCATGGAGGAACGTTTTTGGCGGAAAACGCAGCTCCCGGCCTCAGGACCATCCTGACGCTGGCACCCCCGAGGCTTTCGGGTCCGACTGGCAAAACGCCCTGAACCGTTCTGCAACCCCATGAGCTGCCAGTTCCAAAAGCCGTGCTCCGTCTTCGGGAGTGGCCAAAGCCGAATGCGAACCCACACGGCCATCCGGGAACATCGCGCGATGTTCATCTGGCGGTCCGTGGCGGTCACCGGCATGCGCTGCAATATACTCGCGCGACAGCCCAACGGGCGGTTCGGCGGCATCGCCGACCGGCAACACCCCAAGCAAAGCCTGCGTGATTGCGATCTCGGATGGCGTTGCATGCATTCCTTCCCAGTCGCCGTACAGCGATTTGCGCAAGGAATCCGCTTTGGGCGCCTCCCACCAACTCATGATTTCCATTGACCTCATTCGACCTGCGATTCGACGCAGCGGCGTCAGATTGGCTCCATGACCGTTGACCACAAACACGCCCTTGAACCCTTGGCTCAAAAGCCCGCCGATGACTTCACCGGCCAAAGCTTCGAACACTGGCTCCGATACTGAAACCGTTCCCGGAAACGCCGTGTTGAACGGCGCAGGCGTATAGGCAAGCTCAGGCGCGACGATAGTATTGCATAGCTTTGCCACCCGATCAGCCACTGCTTTGGCACAGATCGTATCTGTTCCAATCCGCCCCATTGGGCCGTGCTGCTCAGTAGAACCCACCGGCAACAGCACCCAGCTTCCCTGCCCAATCCGAGCCTCGACGTCGCGCCACGTCATGTCAGTGAGTTGCATTTGCCTGATTCTCCGCTATTTCGGTGATTGATTGATGGTATTAGGTTCGCAGCATGGAAGATTCAGCCCCACAGCCCGCCGTTGGCTCGACACTTGACCAGAAAATCGGCACCGCGGTCAAATACCATCGCTCACTTGCGAGGTTGACTCTTGCGGCTTTGTCCGAGCGGGCCAACGTATCGACCGCGATGATTTCAAAGATCGAACGCGGTCAGGTATCTGCTTCCCTCTCCACGCTAGAAGCCTTGGCAACTGCCATAGATGTGCCGCTGATCAACTTCTTTGCAGAAACAGTCGAACGGACGGACGTCTCCTTTGTTCGCGCAGGCGAGGGCATCGATATGCAACGCTTGGACCGTGACTTTGGCCACACATACAAGCTAATTGGCCGGGCAGACGACGGACACGTCAGCTTTGAATGCTTCGACATCACACTCGAGCAACCTCTGGCAATGCGACCCATCTATCTGCATCAGGGCATCGAGTTTATGCATGTCTTGGAGGGCGAAGTGATCTTTCGCTGCGGCGAGCAAAACTATCACATGCACCCCGGCGACAGCCTGTCCTTCGAGGGAAAAAGTGCGCATCAAACGGATGGTCTTCCCACAGGCAGGGTCAGGTTCATTGCAATCATCGCCAAGGCTGGAACAAACGATCTCTGAAATGCCATGAGGCCGCGCATAGCTGCGCGACCTCGCGATTGCTCCAACTCCGAGAACTCTCAAAGCCCCCATTTCGCGCTGGTGGCGTCAAAGAAACCCTGCGCCTGCTTTACCTTGACCCAGTTGTTCATGTAGTTGATCCAGACCTGATCGTCCTGCGGCAACAGCATCGCAATAGGCGATGGAGATCTGGCTTCGGCACCAGTCACGCGCACGACAGGAAATTTTTCCTCCAGAGTCGCTCCTTCGATGTTTGAGGTAATGAACACGTCGGCCCGCCCAGCAATCACCTCCTGAAACCCTCGCGCAGGCGCTTCGACAACCTTGATCTCGGCATTCGGGAACCATTCGCGGGCGTTCTTTTCAAAGGTCGTGCCCAGTGTCGTGGCCACTGTCACACCCGGTTGGTTGATGGAATCATAGCCATCGAACCGATCGGCCTTGTCTTTGGTGGTATAGGGATAAAGCTCAACCGAAATGTAACTTTCCGAGAACCCTGCCACCTTCATCCTCGGAGGCGAAATCGAAGCCGAACCGGTGATGTGGTATTTGCCCGCGACAACCCCGTTGACCAGCGTTTTCCAATCGGTCGGCACATATTCGACCTCAACACCGAGATCGTTGGCAAGTTCGGTCATCACGTCGATATCGAACCCCTTGTAACTGTTGGTCGCCGGGTCGCGCAGCGTCATCGGATTCCAGTCACCCGTCGTTCCGACTTTGAGGACGCCGCCATCGAGAATTTCGTTGAGTGCTGACTGCGCCTGGGCGGCTCCGGCAAACGCCAGCCCCATCATCGCAATCGCGGCTGCCTTGAACACCTGTTTCATCTTGGTCTCCCGTTGGTGGCTATATGTTCTGTTTATGATAACCTGATTGTCGCTTGATTTAAGGCAAAGATAACTCTTATTCTCAAGAAAAAAATTTCCTTTCAGGAAATGCTCCAAGGGAGAAGACTGTGCCGGAAACCGCAATCGAGCTTATTGGCGTCAACAAATGGTATGGCACGTTTCACGTCCTGCGAAATATCGACCTTTCGGTGAAGGCTGGTCACAAAGTGGTGATCTGCGGCCCTTCTGGGTCGGGCAAGAGCACTGTCGTCAGATGTATCAATCGTTTAGAAGAGCACCAGAAAGGCACCATCCGCGTCGATGGAATCGAGCTGACCAACGATCCCAAATCCGTGGCCGCGATCCGGTCAGAAGTCGGCATGGTATTTCAACAATTTAACCTGTTCCCACATCTGACTGTTCTTGAGAACCTCACTCTTGGCCCCATTAAGGCGCGTGGGCTGAGCCGGAAAGAGGCCGAAGAGCGTGCCCGCCATTATCTTGAACGCGTGCACATTCCCGATCAGGCGCTCAAAAAGCCCAACCAGCTTTCGGGTGGACAACAACAACGCGTGGCAATCGCCCGTTCCCTGTGCATGGGCCCCAAGGTGCTATTGTTTGACGAACCCACCTCAGCACTCGACCCCGAGATGATTTCCGAGGTGCTCGACGTGATGGAACAGCTTGCGGGTGAGGGCATGACGATGGTCGTGGTCACTCATGAGATGGGATTTGCCCGCCGCGTCGCCGACAACATGGTGTTCATGGATGCCGGCGAAATCGTCGAACAAGGCCCGCCCGAGGATTTCTTTGGCAATCCGCGATCCGAACGCTGCCAAAAGTTCCTCAGCCAGATATTGCAACATTAAGAATGGGCCGCGCTATGAAGAAATACATTGTTATTTTGGCACCCTTCCTGTTGCTTTCCGGATGCTCCAGTTCTTCCACCTGGGGCTGGTACGTGATCGACCCGCGAACCGCATCCGGATGGACCAACGTCAGGTTCCTGATCTCAGGCATGGGCGATACCATCCTGATCTCACTCATTGCCGCGGTGATTTCCATCGTGTTGGGACTGCTGATCGCCCTGCCGGGGCTATCGAACCGATGGCCCGTCCGCATGATCAACCGGATCTATGTCGAGTTCATCCGCTCGATTCCGTTGCTACCGATGCTGTTCTGGGTCTTCTACGGGCTGCCAATCGTATTCCAGTCGATGGGTATGAACATCCCGATCGACCCGTTCTGGGGGGCGATCATCACCCTGGCGATCTCTGACAGTGCTTTCACAGCTGAAATCTACCGTGCAGGCATCCAGTCGATCCCCAAGGGTCAAAGCGAAGCGGCCCAGACCATCGGCCTGAACTATGCCCAGACAATGCGTTATGTGATCCTCCCACAGGCCATCAGGCGCATCCTGCCGCCGCTGGCTAACCAATTCATCTACATCGTCAAGATGAGCGCTTTTGCCAGCGTCATCGGCATGCAGGAACTGACCCGGAGGGCAAACGAACTGGTGGTCACCGAATACCGACCCCTGGAAATCTACACATTGCTAATCTTCGAGTATCTGGTGCTGGTCCTGATCATCAGCGCAGGGGTACGCTGGCTGGAGCGGCGCATGGGATCGGACGAGCGCAGCTGAGGAGACCGAGATGAACTGGAACGAATTCATGGCCGAGATCGAAGGCGATATCGGCACCTATGCCAAGGAAGTGCCGGACACGATGAAGGGGTTCGGCACTATGGGAACCGCTGCCAAGAAAAGCGGCGCTCTGGATGAAAAGACCAAAGAAATCATGGCGCTTGGCATCGCTATTGCCACTCGCTGCGACAGCTGCATCGGCTTTCATGTCCGGTCACTTGTTCGACTTGGCCTAACCCGCGAAGAGATGTGCGAGGCGCTGGCCATGGCAACCTATATGGGCGGCGGGCCGTCGCTGGCCTACTCCGCCAAGGCACTCAAGGCTTACGACACCTTTACGAATTTGTCGGGTTGAGGGGGGAACTCAGGTCCAAAATCCCGAAAGGGCTTCTTCGGGGCTTTGACCGACCTGACGCGACGGGTTGGAAAATAGTTCGGCGATATCGGGATAAAGGTCCAAAATGTCCTTGCCGCCGCGGATTCTGGTCGCGTCCAGACGCCCGTCCTTCCACACTGCCACGCCATCGACCCATATCGTTGGGTCCAGGACGTTCAGCGAGATTTCACCAGGGGCATAAGCGCCGCAGGTGTGAATGTGCAGCAAGCGTGGATTTCCGAATGCCGCACCGCTCCAACGCTCAAAATTCGCAGCAACAGGCCGGTTGTAGCTACAGCCGGGATGCAATCCCGCGTGCCATGAATGAACAAACCATGGATCGATCCCGAATCGCGCCCCGACCCGCTCATAATGCTGACGCGCGGCGCAAACATCCGTTTCCGCGCCCTCCAGCCCGGTTAGTCTCCCCTGATCGATGCAAAACGCCACCGGTGATTCCAACTGGCAGGCATAGGGTTCGTAGAACCGCGACCCCGTGCCAACGAGGAAACCATTCTGCACCACCTTGCCGCTGAAGTTGCCTGCCGGGATCGGCGCGAACACCGACATTGGGAACCGGGTCACGGTTACATCCGCACCGGAGGTGGGATAATTGGCTCCGGCCCCACCAAAATCCGTGCCCAACGGACAAGTCACGCGGATATCATCTGCAACCGCCATCATCGCATTGATGGCATTCTTGAGCGCTACAAACCCATGATAATTTCCCTGACCAAAGCCCGAGCCGAGCATTCCCGCATCCAGGGCATAGCACATGATCGGGTTGATCCCCACCATATCGGCATTGAACCTGATCTGGTCGCCATATCGAGCCAGAAACAACACCCGGTCCGCCCGCCGCATCCGGTCAATCAGTGCATCGTCCGGCTCGGCCCCGTCGGGGCACAGCGGCACCTGTTCAAGTTCGGCCTCAATGCCCAATTCACGCGCCCGGCGCGAAACTGCATCAAGGATGGCGGTGTCGTAATATTCCTCTTCCCGGTCTTCATGCAGAACCAACAAACGCTTGCCCGCGGAAAGACCTGCACAGGTCCGCAGCAGGTTGTCTGCACCGATCTGAAGATCGCTATCCATCGCTAACCCCAATCCAGAGTTGAATACCCCGACAACATTACTGGGATTGCTCGGCATTCCCATCCCAAAATTTTACCGCCAGTACATTTATTTCCTAAGCATCCAGACTGCAATGTTCTAAGATATCTCAAAAAGCGAGGAACAACAGATGAGCGCATGGATACGAATGATTGACGATGACGAGGCAACCGGTCGCCTCAAGGACTTGCTGGACAAGTCCCGCACACCACATGGAACGGTCGACACAGTCATGCGGGTGCATTCATTGCGACCTGAAACGATGAACGGTCACGTCACCCTCTATCGATCAGTTCTGCATTCCGACGACAACTCCCTACCATTCTGGTTCCTCGAGGTGGTGGCCTCGTACACCTCGATCATAAATGACTGCACCTATTCACTAACCCATCATTTCATGAACGTCCGCAACCTCTTGCGCGACCAGCCCCGCAGCGACCGGATATTTCTGGCGCTCAAGGCGCATCGCCCCGAGGACGAGTTTGAAGGCAAGGAACTGGCACTGTTGCGCTATGCGGGTAAACTGACTGCCGAAGTCGGTAAGATGGTGAAGTCGGATTTCGAAGCGCTCAAGATTGCGGGTGCGACCGACGAAGAGATTCTCGAAGTCAATCAGGTCTGCGCCTATTTCAACTATTCCAACCGTTTGCTGAACGGGCTTGGCTGCACTACCGACAACGACGTGATCGGTTACTACAAAGGCGACGACTGATGCCCTAACTCATGGCCGCAGGCAGCGAAGCGTAGCCGCGAAACCGGATGCGCCCGCCGCGCACCCGCCCATCCAGCAGGTGAAAGTTCGGATAACGTTGCAGCAACCGGCCAATGGCGATCCGCCCTTCCATCCGGGCCAGTGTCAGCCCGACACAGATATGCGGACCACCAGCAAACGCCAGATGCCTGTTGGGCTTGCGCGCGATGTCGAACCGGGTCGGGTCATCGAATACCGCGGGGTCACGGTTTGCCGCCCCGATACAAAGGTGCAGATTGGTCCCTTTCGGCAGAACCAGCCCATCCAGTTCAACTACGGCTGTAGTCTCCCGATTTCCCAACTGGTTGGGCGAGCGGAATCGAAGGATTTCCTCGACTGCCGGAGCAATCAGCTCGGGGTCATCCAACAGGCGCACTTTCTGATCCGGATTGTCATTCAAAAGGGCTAGCCCGTTGCCGATCAAATTAGTGGTGGTCTCATGCCCGGCATTCAGTATAAAGATGCAGTTTTGCAAAAGCTCGATTTCGCTCAGCTTCTCGCCGCCACCCTCACCCCGGATCAGTCGGGTCAGCACGTCGGTTTCCGGATCGCCTGGCTTGGCGCGGCGACGCGCCACCAGGTCTTCGAGATAGCTCTTGAATTCTTCGACTGCCCTATGACCCCGAACCAGTTGATCCTCGGTCAGCGTAGGTTCCAGAGCACCAAGAATGACCAGTGACCAATCGCGCAGCGGCGCACGTTCCCCCATCGGCACGTCGAGCAAGTTGCCGATGATCTGGATCGGTATGGTCGAGGCGAAATCCTCGATCAGATCGACCTGCACCTTGCCTTCCATTGCGCCAAGAAGGTGATCAACCGTCTCGATCAGTCCCGGCTCCATCTTGGCAATTGCGCGCGGTGTCAGTGCCGATGTCATGATCTTGCGCACCCGCGTGTGCAGCGGCGGGTCGGAAAACACCAGCGATGTTGTGTGATGTTCGAACAGAGGAGAGCCGACTCCGAATTTCGGCCCAAACATCGCCTTCTTGTCCGAGGAATACAGAATCGTATCACGATAGATCCGATCCAGATCCGCATGGCGGCTCAGCAACACCGACCCGTCCGGTTGGGGCAATACCGGGGCGTTGGCCAAGAGCGCGTCATAAAAGGGAAACGGATTGTCCACAAACCCCTCGGGCGGATGAGTCAAATCCAATTGCTGTGCTGCCCAAGCAATGTCTAATGCGTTCATGCCGGTCTCCCCTACCGAATTCACACGCGCGTCCCCAAACATTTGGGTATCTCAGGTCGAGACCTCTCACAAGCGGCTTGTCCCCTGATGACACTGCCGCCACTCAACGCTAGTAAGAGCCATGACCGATCCCGTATCCTCGATCCGAAACCTCGGCCCGGCTTATGAACAGGCCTGTGCTCGCGCGGGTATCCGTTCGGCGCAAGACCTGCGTGATCTGGGCGCTGACGAGGCCTATACCCGGCTCATCCAGACAGGCACGCGGCCTCATTTCATCGGGTATTACGTTCTGGTCATGAGCTTGCAAGGTCGCCCTTGGAACGACTGCAAAGGTGACGAGAAAGCGGCGCTGCGACACCGGTTCGATGCCATCAAGGCGGCCGCAAAACCGAGTTCTGCTTCGAAACTCGTTTCAGAGTTGGACGCAGTTGGTGTGCGCATCTCACCGTCCGATCTGAAGCCAGTCAAACACCTTCAAACAGAAAAGGCCGCGCCCTTTTCAGGACACGGCCCAATTCCTTCCAATCCGTCAGCGGATTAGCCGACCAGTTCGATGCCGGAGAAGAAATAGGCGATTTCGACGGCTGCGGTTTCCGGCGCATCCGACCCGTGGACTGAATTTTCGCCAACCGATTCAGCAAACTCGGCGCGGATGGTGCCCGGCGCTGCGTCTGCGGGGTTGGTGGCGCCCATCACTTCGCGGTTCTTTGCAATGGCGCCTTCTCCTTCCAGAACCTGAACAACAACCGGAGCAGATGACATGAATTCGCAAAGTTCGTCATAGAACGGACGCTCGGCGTGCACTTCATAGAACTTGCCGGCCTGTTCCTTAGTCATGTGGATGCGCTTTTGCGCAACGATGCGCAGGCCCGCTTCCTCGAACTTGGCGTTGATCTTGCCAGTGAGGTTGCGTCGGGTTGCGTCGGGTTTGATGATCGAGAACGTGCGTTCCAGTGCCATGGGGGTGCTCCTGTGATGAAAAGCCGGGCATCCGGCCCGGCCTGTTGTGAATTGTCGCCCCGATAACATGGGCTTGGTAAAGGATAAAGGGGGGAATACACAGCTTTGACGCGGTTTCGATTTAAGGGTTTCAATTTCCGACTATTATAGTCAGATATCAAATTGTGAAATAACTCACGATTCTCAAAGAGGAACTAACATGAAACTTGGTCCAATCGCCGCTCTGTGCCTTACCGCTGTTCCCGCCCTTGCGGATAACGATGCACTTCCCTTGACTTACGCCCTGTTTGAAACCGCCGTCGCGCATGCCGACCTTGAACAATGCCCCAAGACACTCGCCAAGGACGGCGTCTTTTGCCGTGCCACCATGCGCCATGACGAAATCCACGTCTTTGCCTTCAGCGAAGAAGGCGACAACCTGCTGGTCGGATTTGAATCCTTCCCGTTCGAGGAACTGGCCGCACATCTGAACTGATCGTTTTCAGCCAGCCTTTTCAGAAATCGGGCAACGGATCGCGCTGGTTCACCCAGCGTACGTACAGCGCCGACAGCAAGCCAAGAAAACTCGACCCGAACATCATCCCTAGAACCGCAAACGGGGTATTTTGAGTCGTGACAACCACACCTGTCACCGTTGTCAGCAAGGCCCCCAACGCAACAGTCATCGCACCTGACAGGCCCGAAGCACTACACACCAGATGCGACCGCACCGACATAAGCCCGGCATTGGCATTGGCCAGCATCAACCCATTGCCAAAGCCACCAGTACGGCAGCGGCAAAGAACACCCAAACACTCCCTTGCCCGATTACAAATATGAACAACCCCAGTAACGGTCCAGCGCTGGCAATAACCGCCCCGACACGATCAGACCTGCCAGATCACTGCGCGCGGCAATCCTGCCGGTGATGAAGTTGCCGACCATGAAGCCCATGGTGATCACCCCGATCCCTATTCCAAGCATCGCCGGACTCAAATCAAACCACGCCGCCGCCACCAGCGGCGCACAGGTGATGAAGGCATAAAAACCCCCTACATAAATCGCTGCGCACAAACTGTAGCCCCAGAACTGGCGGGCTGTGAAAAGCTGTGGATGCTGCCGTATCTGCTGGCCAAACGTGGCCGAGCGCTCGATATTCGTCTCTCCCATGTCAGCCCGCAGCAGCACCAGCATGGCGAACCCAAGGATTGCATACAAAACGAACCCGGCACGCCAGCCGATCACCATCTCCAGCACCCCGCCCAGCATTGGCCCCAGCATCGGCGCAAGCGCCATCGCCACGGAAACATAGCCCAGCTTGCTGGCCGCTTCCCTCGGCGGGAACATATCTCAGATCGCGGCCCCCGACAGCACCTGCCCCGCAATCACCGCCCCTTGCAACAATCGAAATCCCAGAAACACCCAAATTGACTGCGCCATAACGCACCCGACCGAAGCAGCCACGAAGATCACCATCGAAACCAGCAGCACAGGCCGCCGACCATAACGATCAGATAGCGGCCCCATGATCAGTTGCAGAACGGCGGTGGCGATCAGATAACCCGAAATAGACAGGTTCACGACCGCATAATTGGCACTGAAATCGGCGCCGATATGGGCCAGCGACGGTAGGAACGTGTTCAGCGTCAGAACCGCCAGTGTCGTAGCAAGGATCAACGTCAGGATATGCGGTGGGCCGGAAGCAGGACGAATGAACAGAATCCGAAAGGATGCAACCCTTTGCGGGTTGTCACAGCTTGCGTTCCCTGACCATCTCAAGCCGCTGGCAGCGGCTGCACCACTCTGTTAAGAGCGGCCCATGTTGAGGATAGAAAACATCATGTACGCTGTCGAAGGCCGCCCCTTGTTCGAAGGCGCCTGCGCCACTATTCCGACCGGCCACAAGGTTGGCCTGGTGGGCCGCAACGGCACAGGAAAAACCACGCTTTTTCGTCTCATTCAGGGTGAATTGGCACTGGAATCTGGCGCCATCGCCCTGCCCCGCCGCGCCCGCATTGGCGGCGTTGCGCAAGAGGCCCCTGCCTCACACGTCTCGCTGATCAATACGGTTCTCGCCGCTGATGCCGAACGAACGGCCCTGATGAGCGAAGCCGATACCGCGGCCGACCCGACCCGCATCGCCGAGATCCAGACCCGCCTGGCCGACATCGACGCGTGGAGCGCCGAGGCGCGCGCCGCCTCGATCCTCAAGGGTCTGGGCTTCGACGATGAGGAACAGCTCAAACCCTGTTCCGACTTCTCGGGCGGCTGGCGCATGCGCGTGGCCTTGGCGGCGGTGTTGTTCTCGCAACCCGATCTGCTGCTGCTGGACGAACCGACAAACTACCTAGACCTCGAAGGCGCATTGTGGCTGGAAAGCTATCTGGCGAAATACCCCCATACCGTCATCATCATCAGCCACGACCGCGGTCTGTTGAACCGGGCGGTCGGTGCAATCCTGCATCTCGAAGACCGCAAGCTGACGCTTTATCAAGGGCCCTATGACCAGTTCGCCCGTCAGCGTGCCGAAAACCTGGCGCAGGCTAGCGCCATGGCCAAAAAGCAGGAAGCCCGACGCGCCCACCTGCAATCTTACGTCGATCGCTTCCGCTACAAGGCCGACAAGGCAAAGCAGGCGCAATCACGCCTCAAGGCTTTGGCAAAGATGCAGCCCATCACCTCGCCGCAAGAGGCCGCCCTGCGTGCCTTCACATTTCCCGAACCCGAGGAAATGGCCCCGCCGATTATCCAACTGGAAGGCGGCATGACCGGCTATGGCGAAACGCCCGTGCTGAAACGCCTCAACCTGCGCATCGATCAGGACGACCGCATCGCGCTTCTGGGCAAGAACGGTCAGGGCAAGTCGACACTGTCGAAACTGCTGTCTGACAGGCTACCGCTGATGGCGGGCAGGATGACCCGCAGTTCAAAACTGCGCATCGGCTATTTCGCCCAGCATCAGGTCGACGAGTTGCGTGTCGACGAAACCCCTCTCGACCACCTGCGCCGCCTGCGCCCCGACGAGGCCCCTGCGAAGCACCGTTCGAGACTGGCCGGCTTCGGCCTTGGCGCGGCTCAAGCGGAAACCGAGGTCGGGCGGCTGTCGGGCGGCCAAAAGGCACGTCTGTCGCTGCTGCTCGCCACCATCGACGCGCCACACATGCTGATCCTCGACGAACCCACCAACCACCTCGACATCGAAAGCCGCGAGGCGCTGGTCGAAGCGCTGACCACCTATTCCGGCGCGGTGATCCTCGTCAGCCACGACATGCACTTGCTCAGCCTTGTGGCCGACCGGTTATGGCTGGTCTCTGACGGCGCCGTTAAACCTTTCGAAGGCGATCTGGAGGCGTATCGCGACCTGTTGCTGACCCGGGACAAGCCTGAAACCAAAGAAACGCCGCAAGCGCCCAAACCCAAACGTCCTTCGCGCGATGCCATCCTTGCCCTACGCGCCGATCTGCGCAAATGCGAAGAACGGATCGAGAAGCTGACCGATATGTACGATAAGCTTTCCACCAAGCTGGCTGATCCTGATCTTTACCAAAGCGACAAGGTGTCCGATCTGGAAACCTGGAATCGCAAATTCGCCGAGGTGAGCGAAGCCATGCAGCGCGCCGAGGCGCTGTGGGTCGCCGCCACCGAGCGGCTCGAGGCGGCTGAGGCCAAGGCATGAGTGACCCCGTCAAGGACGCCACCGCCATGATCTCAGGCATGCAGCCGGTGCTGCGCGACGGCGAGTTCGCCTTTGTTGTTTGGCCCCAAGACATCGAGAGGCCTGCAGGAACCGTGGCCAGCTATTCCGAGGACGAGGGGCTGTCGCTCATCGTGCCCCTTGCCGACGCCCCTGATGCCGCCCTGCCCATGCGCTGCATCACATTGCAGGTGTATTCCGCGCTGGACGGCGTCGGGCTGACCGCTGCCGTCTCCAGCGCGCTGGCGAGGGAAGGCATTCCCGCCAATATGGTCGCGGGCTATCACCACGACCACGTCTATGTGCCGTCGGAACAGGCCCTACAGGCGCTCGACATCCTGACACGCTTGCAGAAGGACGCCAAGGAATGATCGACACAGCCTTTCTTGTCACTGCTTTCACCACACTTTTCGTTGTGATCGACCCACCTGGGCAGACCCCGATCTTCATGGCGCTGACGCAGGGCATGGATGCGGCTACTCGGCGCGGTATCGCCGTCCGCGCCTGTCTGACCGCCGCTGCCATCCTCGCCGTGTTCGCGGCCTTCGGAGAGGCGGTTCTGGGCTTTGTCGGCATCTCCATGCCCGCCTTCCGCGTTGCGGGCGGTGTGCTATTGTTTCTGACCGCACTCGACATGCTGTTCGAACGCCGCACCAAGCGTCGCGAGGACCGCGCCGAGGCCGAGGAACACCATGACCCGTCGGTCTTTCCCTTGGGCATCCCCCTTATTGCCGGTCCCGGTTCGATTGCCACCATGATCTTGCTCGCAGGCCAGCAACCAGGGATCGAAGGGCTGGCCGTGGTCATTGCCGTCATGCTGTCGGTACTTGCTTTCGTCTTTTTGCTTTATCTGTCGTCGGGCACGCTGGGCCGATTGCTCGGCAAGACCGGCCTGAACGTAGTGACCCGCCTTCTGGGCATGTTGCTAGCCGCGCTTTCGGTACAGTTCATTCTCGATGGCCTCAAGGCCTTTGGTTTCGCCGCCTGAGTCCCCATATCTGAGACAGGCAAGAAAGGGGAGCTTCATGGACGGCGACAACATCGCACGCGTGATCTATCTGGTCCTGCTGGGATCGGCGGTGCTGATGTGGTTCATCACCCACAACCGCGAAAACCTCAGCCGCACCATGCAACAGGCCACCGCCTGGGTGTTGATCTTTGTTGGCGTTATTGCCGCCGTGGGCCTGTGGGAAGATGTCCGCACCACCATCAGCCCCGCCCCGCAGATGGTCGTCTCGGACAATGCCATCGAAGTGCCGCGCGCCACTGACGGGCATTACTACCTTCAACTTCTGATCAACGGCAAACCGGTTACCTTCCTTGTCGATACAGGCGCCAGCCAAGTGGTGCTCAGCCACCGCGATGCCGAACGGGTCGGAATTGACCTGGACGGGCTGAACTATTTCGGCCGCGCCATGACCGCCAACGGACAGGTTCGCACCGCACCCGTGCGTCTGGACAGTATCGCTCTCGGTCCCTTCTCCGACACCGGCCTTTCGGCATGGGTGAACGAGGGAGACATGGACCAGTCGCTTCTGGGCATGGATTATCTTCAACGCTTTTCGCAGATGAGCTTTGCTAACGGAACGCTTAACCTAAAGCGCTAGTCCGGCAATCCGGCTTTCAACATCGAAGACCGAAACGCCTCGCCCAACGCTTCAATCTTGAACGGAGTCAGCGCCGCAAACTTTCTGGCCGAAAACCGCGGGTTGATAGACAAAACCGCTGCAACGCATTTTGCGACCTCTTTCAAGCCGCCGAAATCCTCATGAATCACCGCCAGCCGGACTTGCGACAACAAACTGTCGGGTATTCGTGTTTCGAGATGCTTGTAAACAACTCTAGCCTATTCCAGATCGCCCATGCCACGATAAACGCCCCCCAAATGGGTCAGATACCAGTCCGGGCAATAGGGCGACAGCCGCATCACCTTGCGCATACTATTCAGCGCCGCCCCGAATTCACCGCAATAGTTATGTGCAATGCCCTGCGCGCGTGAAACAGAGACACGGTCGGGCGTAGTTCAACCGCCTTTTTCAGACTGGCAATCGCACCTTCGAAATCCCCCTGGTTCGTCAGGATGTACCCCCGCAAGTCGTAGGCGTCGGCCATACTGGTGTTCTGCTCCAACAGCTTGTCGCTCAAAGCGCGTGCTTCAGCAAAAGCGCTCCCTGCATTCGCCATGAACCCAAACCGCGCCCCAGCGGCCAGCGGCCAGCGTCCAGCCCAACCTGACGTACATCAACTGACCGCCCCTTGCATACAAAGGTGGAGTTGCGGGCCATCACGAACAGGCCGCCGATATGGGACAGCGCGGTGATGATATCCTCGGTCAGACCATCGGCGAAAAGATCCTGCTTCGCATCACCGGACATGTTGTCCAAGGGCAGAACCGCAATCGACGGCTGTTCGGGGATTTCCAGCCGCTCTCCGGTCAGAACCTCAAAGGTTTCGGCCGTCAGCCGCGCCGGATCAGGATCGATCCCAAAGGCGTGAACCTCGCCTTCGATGTTCTTCAGCTTTTGCCGCTCCAGATCGATAAAATGCACAATCAGCCTGCGTTCCAAATCCGCCTCACAAAAAAAAGCAACGCTCCCCGAACGGCTTGCTTTCAAAAGCATGCGCCGTCACGGCCTCTTTTCAAACCTCGGGACGCGGTTTCTCAAAACGACCACGACGCCGGATCAACCGCCTTCGGCCTTCCTTATCGCGGACACCTCCGCTCCGGGTGTCAGATCGGTTTCCAGAAACGATCCGGTTTCAGGCAGTTCCAGATGCAGCGAGGCGGTATGGTCGATCTCTAACCGTCCCGATACCAGCGAATAGTCCAGCACGTGACCGCCAGTCTTCAAATCCTCGGAAATAAAGTGCAGATGATAACCCGGCACACCGATCCCGACAGCATAATCCGGACAGCGAAAACCCAGGATCGTACCCGTTACATCCCGCAAGTCGAACTCGGCCTGATTTTTGACCACCTCCAGCAACGGTGGATAGGGCGGCTCCTGGCGCGAGACATTGCGATACCCGACTCGACCGATCCGGCCCGTGAACCGGACCGCGTAAAACAGGTTGCGCGACTGCGCGATTTTGTCCAGTCCAGCTTCGAACGCAGCCTTTTCGACCGGTTGCGAGACAACCAATTCAACATCCGGCTCGAATGGCAGGACCGCCGCATAAGGCGTCACCGCATCATCAGGCGCGATGGCCGCCCTGCCATCGTCGGTCAGGCGATAGGCAACGCCCGCATGCACGATCATCTCACCATCCAGCGCGTTGAAGGTACCAAGTCCGAAATCGCCATGACGCAACAATTCGCCTACAGTTAATTCGCCGTCATAGACCCCCTGCATCACCGCGCTCAGCAACGATGCCTGATAGTATTCATGCAGATGGTCGTGCGGCCGAAAGACGTGCTTTGCATTGTGGGCCGCAACGGCGGCTGCAAACGTCAATTCCTCGTCCTGTGGCATTAGGACATCCTTTTGCGTTCAGAGCTACCAGCCTAACAGGAAATCCACTTTCAGGCTTCCGCCTTTTTCTCCCACTGGCCCGATTCTTCCGACCAGTACTGCGCGGCGCATCCCGCGCCGGTCAGCGCCTTCCACTGTCTCCGCGCCCATTCAATCGCCTCCGGGTCGGTGCCATCGAACAGGATACAGACCCGTTCAAGCGCCGCAACCTCGGCTGGCTCTACCTTCGCTCCGTCAATCGCCATCACACAGTCCGGGTTGTTTGCAGCTTCTGGCTCGGTCGTAAGCAAAACGGGTTGCATTGCGTCATGCGGCCCGCCCGACACACCATGCGGCAGGAACGACTCTTCCGGTCCCAGCCACAGTTTCTCGTCCAGCCAGTCAAGCCGCCCCTTGTCGGTACCACGCACCGAGATCCGCCACCCGGCCTGCCGCGCTTTGTTGAGGAGCACCGGCAAGGTCTCCTCCAAGGGGCGTCTGGTCAGGTGATAGAAATAGGCGGCCCCCATGATTATTGCTCGAAATGGTCCTGTATCAACCGGCTGAGCGCCCGAACGCCCCACCCTGTTGCGCCCTTGGGGGCATAAGACGTTTCCTTGGACACGGACGCCACCCCGGCAATATCGAGGTGAATCCAAGGCGTTTCATCCTTGACGAAGCGCTGAAGGAACTGCGCCGCCGTGATCGACCCCGCCGGGCGCCCGCCCACGTTCTTCATGTCGGCGATCTGAGACTTGAGCATCTCGTCATAGGCCTTGCCCAAAGGCATCCGCCACGCGCCCTCATCCTCGACCTCTGCTGCACGGAGGAACGCGTTGCACAGCATGTCATTGTTGGAAAACACGCCCGCATTCTCGTGCCCCAATCCGATGATGATCGCCCCTGTCAGGGTCGCAAGATCAATCATCCCCACCGGGTTGAAGCGCTCCTGTGCGTACCACATCACGTCACACAGAACCAGGCGACCCTCGGCATCGGTATTGATGATCTCGACCGTGTCGCCCTTCATCGATCTGATCACGTCACCGGGGCGCGTTGCACGGCCCGAGGGCATGTTCTCGACCAGACCGACAAGTCCCACGACGTTCGCCTTGGCTTTGCGCAGCGCCAGCGCGCGCATAGTGCCCGCCACAACGCCCGCGCCCGCCATGTCCATGGTCATCTCTTCCATGCCCGCGGCAGGTTTCAGCGAGATGCCACCGGTGTCGAACACCACGCCCTTTCCGACCAGCGCCAGCGGCGCGTCGTTATTGTCGCCGCCTTTCCATTGCATAACCACGACCTTCGACGGGCTGTCCGAGCCTTGCCCCACGCTCAACAGCGTGCGCATTCCCAGCTCGGCCAGTTGTTCCTCGTCCAGAACCTCGACCTCCAGACCCAGCGCCTCCATCTCTTTCAGACGATTGGCGAATTCGGTGGTTGTAAGCACATTCGCAGGCTCGTTGGTCAGATCGCGGGTCATCAGAACCCCTTCGGCCACCGACCGCAGCGGTGCGAAAGCGGCCTCGGCCTCCTCCGGTTTGCCATGGCAGATGGTGATCTCGCCCTGCTCGCTGGGGTTTTCCGGATCGTCCGATTTGTGCGCGTCAAAACTGTAGCTGCGCAGCGCAAGACCCATTGCCAGATCCTCGATACGCACCTGATTGCCCACCATCACCAGCAGGGATTTTCCACTCGCCGCCTTGGCAAGATCGGCCCCAGCCTTACGCGCCTGATCCGCATCCGGTCGGCGCGATAACACCAGCACGTCCAGTGCCTCTGCCTTCATGCCACTGGGCCAAGCCATCGAAAAAACCTGCCCCGCTTTAGCCTTTTCGAACCGTTCGCTTTCGATCAGCCGCGCCACCGCGCCCTTGGTCAGTCGGTTAGCACGCCGCACTGCAGGGCTCATCTTGCCCTCGGGCGGCACAATAATCGCCACCCGCCCGCCTGCTTCGGCCATCGCGTCCAGGTCAGTGGGCTGAAAACGGATCGGGGTCAGACTGCTCATTTGGCTCTCCTCAACATCTTTCCGCCCAGAGGTAACGCGCTGCGGGCAGGATGACCAGATAGCAGTTTTCCCCGCCTTTCAATTCGACTATGGTCCCCGGAAAACGACTGGCAGGTTCCGGGGGATCACAGTGACTCGATACAGCAGACATATGCTGTCGCGCTTGATGTGTTGTTCTGGCTTCCTTCCCCCGATTCCGTCGAATCGAACGGCGGAGCAGACACAGTGATCCTCGACCGCTATTTCGCACGCCGTTTTGTGCAAAGCTTTCTGTTTATCGGAATGGTGTTTCTGACGCTGATCATGCTGATCGACATGATCGAGCAGGTGCGCCGGTTCGAGGATTACGGGCTGAGCTTCGGACAGCTTTTACAGCTCACCCTTCTGAACACACCAGCCGCCATCAACGAGATGCTGCCACTTTTGATGATCCTGTCGACCATCGTTCTGTTCATCGGACTGGCACGCAGCTCGGAACTGGTGGTCACCCGTGCCATTGGCAGGTCCGGAATTCGAGCCCTGGCCGCACCGGTATTTGTCGCCGTTGTCATCGGTCTGCTGAGTGTGGGCATGCTGAATCCGATCGTCGCCGCAACCGCCGAAAAGTATCAGCGCCTCGCCGAAGGGTACCGAAGCGACGGCGCCTCTGCCCTGTCGATCAGCCGCGAAGGTCTGTGGCTACGCCAAGGTTCAGAAACAGGGCAATCGGTGATTCACGCTACGGGAACCGAGACGCTGGGCGGATTCACCCTGCTCGACGTCACCATTCTGACCTATTCCAACGCGGGCATACCCATTCGCCAGATCGTGGCCGATAGTGCCCGTTTGTCCGACCGGGCATGGGTTCTGGAAAACGCCAAGGCCTGGCCGCTCATTTCGGGACTCAACCCCGAGGTCAACGCCGCGGTTCACGAACGCCTGGAAATCCCAACCACGCTGACGCAAGACCGCATTCTCGACACGCTCGGCCAACAGGACACGATCTCAGTGTACGATCTGCCTCAATTGATCCGCGATCTGCGTCAGGCCGGTTTCTCGACAAAGCAATACGAAGTGTGGCTGCATGCCCAGTTGGCACGTCCGCTATTCCTGATTTCTATGGTTCTGGTTGGTGCGGTCTTCACAATGCGCCATGTCCGCTTTGGCGGTACCGGCATTTCGGTTCTGACAGCAGTTTTGTTGGGTTTTGCACTCTATTTCATGCGCAATTTTGCCCAGATACTGGGACAGAACGGCCAGCTTCCGGTTCTGCTCGCTGCATGGGCTCCGCCGGTTGCCGCGATCCTGCTGTCCATCGGCCTGCTCCTGCACGCGGAGGACGGCTGATGCGGTACTTCTTTCCGGCATTCGTTGCCGGCATGTCCCTGATCTGTCCGTATCACTACGCGCAGGCGCAGACCAGCAGCGGGCCGGTTTCCGACCAGACGAGCGAACAACCCAAGGTGCAACCCGCTTTGCTGGTGGCCGATCGGGTCTTTATCACCGCTGACCGCCAGCTTGTCGCCGAAGGCAATGTCGAGGCCTATCAAGGCGAGGTGCGCCTGCGCGCCCGTAAGATCACCTTCGACCGCACCACCGGCCAGCTTTCGATCGAAGGCCCCATACGCATTGATCAAGGCGGCTCGATCACGATTCTGGCGGATGCGGCCGAACTGGATGAGGGCATGCAGAACGGTCTGCTGCAAGGCGCCCGTTTGGTTTTCGAACAACAGATTCAGCTTGCCGCACAGCAAATGACCCGCGTTGGCGGGCGGTATACCCAGCTCTACAAAACCTCGGCCACCTCGTGTCAGGTCTGCGACGACGGCAAACCGCCCCTGTGGCAGATCCGCGCACAAAAGATCACGCATGACCAGCTTGAACGGCAGCTATATTTCGAAAACGCCCAACTGCGCATTCTCGACGTGCCGGTTTTTTACTTTCCTGCCTTGCGCCTGCCCGACCCTACGCTGGAGCGCGCGACCGGGTTTCTGGTGCCGTCTATCCGCACGACATCGCAACTCGAAACCGGCATCAAGGTTCCTTATTTCTTCAAACTTGGCGATCATAAGGACCTGACGCTGACGCCATATCTGTCGCCACGTACGCGCACGCTTGGATACCGTTATCGCCAGGCCTTCAAGAACGGTCGGATCGTGATTGAAGGCGCACAAACAGACGACGATCTGTACCCCGGCGAGGCTCGCGGTTACCTCTTCGCAGGCGGCGCCTTTTCAGTCTGGAACGACTATCGCCTGACCTTCGATCTCAAGGCGGTATCCGATGACGCCTATCTTGTCGATTACGGCCTTCCCGATCTTGACCGCCTGCGCAGTGAAATCGCACTGGAAAAGATCAAACGCGACAAAGCCTTTCGCACGAGCTTCATCCACTACAAGACGCTGCGCGAAAGCGAGAATCAGGACGACATCCCTTCGCGCATTTTTGACGTGAATTTCGAACAGCGTTTCTTTCCAGCCGCGATCGGCGGTGAGGTGCGTCTGGCATTTGATGGCCACGGGCACCAGCGCACCAGCACCGAGGATGTCGTAGGGCGCGATGTGGCCAGCGCGACGTTTGACGCTGAATGGTTCCGGTCATGGATATTCCGCAATGGCTTGCGCGCCGACTGGCAAATCGGCGCAGCAGCAGACAAGTTCCGCATCTGGGACGACAGCACCTTCCCCAGCGAGGTGACCCGTATCACCCCACGCACGGCTCTGACCCTGCGTTATCCGATGTCTCTGGTTACCGCCTCCGGCGTCACTCAGACCCTCGAACCAATCGCCCAAATCGGATGGACCAACGTCACGGACAGTGACGTGCCAAACGACGAAAGCCAGTTCGTCGAATTCGACCAGGGCAACCTGCTGTCGCTGTCGCGTTTTCCCGCAGATGACCAGCGCGAGGACGGAACCACCGCCGTTCTCGGCTTGAACTGGGCAATGTATGACCCGCGCGGATGGCAGACCTACGCAACACTCGGCGGCGTGTTCCGCGACCCCGCCGATCCTCGTTTTTCCAAAACCTCCGGTCTGGATGGCGTCACGTCCGATTTACTCATGGCCGGTCAGATCAGATCCGACAACGGCTGGTCCCTGACCGCCCGTGGTCTGCTGAACGGCCAGTTCAACTTTGACAAAGTGGAACTGCGGGGCGACTGGCGGGCGGATCGCGGGGGATTGACCGGAACATATGTCTGGCTGGGGCGCGACCCGCAGGAAGACCGAGATCAGGCAATTTCCGAGGTCTGGCTCAATGGTCGCTACATTCTGTCCCAGAACTGGACCACCCGTGCCGAAATCCGGTATGACATCAACGACTCGCGCGCAATCAACGCCGGGTTCGGATTGGCCTATCAGAACGAATGCGTAACCGTTAACTTCTCCGTCAGGCGGCGCTTTACCGAAACATCGAGTATTGAGCCCACGACCGATTTCGGGTTTACCGTTGCCCTGACTGGTTACGCGGTTGAAGGCGGGAACAAGACATACAGGCGAACATGCACTTGAATACGAGTATTCCGACACGACCACTGATGCGCTGGCTGAAATCAATGATCCCGGCGCTGGTCTCAGCCGCCGTGCTGCTACCTGGAGACACCTCCGCGCAAAGCCTGTTCGCCCCCGCCATCAAGGTCAATCAGGACGTGGTGACCTGGTACGAGTTGGACCAGAGGATGCGGTTCATGGAGCTTTTGGGTATTCCTGGATCGTCCGAGGAGGAGGTTCGCAAAACCCTGATAGACGACAGGCTTCGGCGCCAGGCTATCGAGGACGCCGGGATCGAGATTGCACCCGAAGATGTTCAGGTTGGGATCGACGAGTTTGCTTCACGCGGGCAGTTGTCCTCAGAGGAATTTTTGAAACTTCTGGGCGATCAGGGCATCGCTCCTGAAACCGTCCGTGATTTTATCAAGAATCAGCTGGAATGGCGCGACTATATCAGCGCACGCTACATCTCCCGTGCACGCCCCTCCGACGACGAGATCGACCGCGCAATGGGAAATTCCAGCACCGGTGGCCTGCAGGTCCTGCTGTCGGAAATCATCATCCCGGTCAATCAGCAGACCCTCGCCCAAGCCGAGGATCTGGCGCTGCAGATTTCGCAGCTTGACAACTACGACGCCTTTTCCACTGCCGCCACGCAATATTCCGCATCCGACACGCGCAACAATGGCGGGCGGCTCGACTGGCTGCCTCTCAACAACCTTCCGCCGGCGTTACAGCCCGTGATTCTGGCGCTCAATCCCGGCGACATCACAGAGCCGGTTACGCTACCCAACGCCATCGCCCTGTTCCAGATGCGCGGCATCCGCGAGGCCGCCAGCGGAACGCCGAACTACGCCAAGATCGACTATGCCGCCTACTATCTGGCGGGCGGACGCAGCCCCGAAACCCTCCAGACTGCGGCCGAGCTTCGCGAGAGCATAGATACCTGCGATGACCTCTACGCCAAGGCGCTGGGTCAACCGTCCGAGGTGCTTGACCGCGTTTCGGCGAGTCCCTCCGAAATCCCGCGCGACATCGCGCTGGAACTGGCTCGTCTCGATCCCGGCGAAAGCTCTACTGCGCTGACCCGCAACAACGGGCAGACGCTGATCTTCCTAATGCTGTGCAACCGTGTGCAGGATTTTGGCGCGGACGTCTCGCGTCAGGATGTGGCAAACGCGCTGGCGCAACAACGTCTGCAAGCCTTTGCCGACAGCCTGCTGGAGCAGTTGCGCGCCGACGCCCATATCATCGAACAATGAGCGCGCCGATTGCCCTGAGCTGCGGCGAACCTTCGGGCATAGGCCCCGAGATTGCCGCCAAGGCCTGGGACCGGTTACGCGATACCTGCCCGTTCTTCTGGATCGGCGATCCGTCGCACCTACCCACCGGCACACCGGTCGCCGAAATCTCCGATCCCGCCGAGACCGCAAGCGCCTGCGCCACGGCGCTGCCGGTGCTGACCCTGCCTTTTGCGGCCCCGGCACGCCCCGGCCAGCCGGAACCGGCCAACGCCTCAGGCGTGATTTCCGCCATCGAAAGGGCGGTCTCTCTGGTTTTATCCGGTGCGGCAACTGCTCTCTGCACGGCGCCAATTCACAAGAAGGCACTGATCGACGGGGCCGGGTTTGCCTATCCCGGTCATACCGAATTTCTCGCCGCCCTCGCGGCCCGCGACCGCGTGGTGATGATGCTGGCCAGCGACCAGCTCCGTGTTGTTCCGGCGACGATCCACATCGCTCTGGCAGATGTTCCTACTCGCCTGACCGCCGATCTGCTGCGTGACACCATCGCTATCACGGCCCAGGGGTTGCGAACCCAGTTCGGAATCGCGCATCCCCGTATTGCAGTGGCGGGTCTCAACCCCCATGCTGGTGAAAGCGGTGCCATGGGGCGCGAGGAGCTGGACTGGATCGCGCCACTGATTGCCGAAATGCAATCGGAAGATATGACCCTGACAGGGCCGCACCCGGCCGACACGATGTTCCACGCCGCCGCGCGGGCGCGTTATGACGCGGCCATCGCCATGTACCACGATCAGGCCCTGATCCCGATCAAGACGCTCGATTTCGACCGCGGTGTGAACGTCACGCTTGGCCTGCCTTTCATCCGCACCTCTCCCGATCATGGTACCGCCTTCGATATCGCAGGACAGGGCATTGCCACCCCCTCCAGCTTGATCGAAGCCCTGAAACTTGCCCAACGCATGGCACAAAAACCTTGATCCTTCACGTGGCTGGAAATATCCCCGCCGCAGGCAAGAATTCTCTGGCGCATCCCCTCCATTCCGCGCCACGGTAACCGGATCATGAGTGCAATCGACCCCCTCCCCCCGCTGCGCGAAGTTATCGCCAAGCACCAACTGTCGGCCCGCAAATCGCTGGGCCAAAACTTTCTGCTTGATCTGAACCTCACCGCCAAGATCGCGCGTCAGGCTGGAAACCTGACCGACTGCGACGTGCTGGAAATCGGGCCCGGCCCGGGTGGCCTGACCCGCGGGCTGCTTTCTGAGGGCGCGCGCAAGGTGGTTGCGGTCGAAAAAGACACCCGCTGCATTGCCGCACTCAACGAGATCGCCACTGTTTATCCGGATCGCCTCGACATCATCAATGGCGACGCGCTCGAAATCGATCCGCTGCAACACCTGACCCCGCCAATCCGCATCACTGCCAACCTGCCCTACAATATCGGCACCGAACTACTGGTGCGTTGGTTGACCCCTCCGGAATGGCCGCCCTTCTGGCAGAGCCTGACCCTGATGTTCCAACGCGAAGTGGCCGAGCGCATTGTCGCCCAGCCCGGAGGCAAGGCCTATGGCCGCTTGGCCATCCTTGCCCAATGGCGATCCGAGGCGCGCATCGCAATGTCCCTACCCCCCGGTGCCTTCACGCCACCGCCCAAGGTCTCAAGCGCGGTGGTGCATCTGACCGCCCTGCCCGAACCGCGCTTTCCCGCCGATGCCGCCACACTGTCGCGCGTCGTCGCCGCAGCCTTTAACCAGCGCCGCAAGATGCTGCGCGCCTCGCTCAAGGGCGCCGCCCCTGATATCGAAGATCGTTTATTGGCAGCGGGCATCCAACCTACCGAACGCGCAGAACAGGTCTCGATTGAGGCGTTCTGCGCACTGGCACGGGAAATCGCGAAATAGCCTCAGATCACCTGCGTTCCGCCGCCGTGATGCACCGCATCCACGATGAACCGGTCCGCCGCTTCGACCACTTCGGCGATTTCGCGTCGCTGCTCCTCGCTCAACACGCCGCCTTCTGGGGTTGAACCGATCGCGGCCAGCGCCTTGTCGCGGGCCACCTCGAACGCGGTGCGGCGGCCCGATTTCTCGTAATCGTCGCGCCCCTGCCGCAAGAAGACATCCGGTTGATGCTGATCCCGGCACAGCGCCAGTGTGTGGGTACTATCCAGGAAATGGCCACCTGCGCGCACCTTCAGCATCTCGTCCCAGTTCAGGCTTTCCGCGTTAATCTCGACCGGCTGCATGAACCGTCGCACCATCGCCCCAATCTCGTCATCCAGAACGGCCTGAACCGGGCTGAACACGGTGGCACACTCCAGTTGTCCGACGCCGCCCAGAATATCGGCCCCAGAGGTTGCGACCGTTTGCGTGATCAGCGCTCGTTCCGCCATCGATTGATGATCCGCATCCGGCGTGTCCGACCCCGATCCATAGGTATGTGTCGGCAGGTCGAACCCATACCGCATCAACTGAACCGCCATCGAAGCGGCCTGAATCGACTCAGGGCAGGATTGCAGCGCCGAGCCGGTCCGCATATCCAATGTGAACATCAGCGGCACCGCGATGACCGGCGTTCCTGGAACCAAAACATGCGCCACCGTCAGCATCGACAGGACCTCGGCAGCCGCCATCAGCACCAGCCCCGCCGAGGTCAGGGGTGCCGTTCCCCCCGCCGAAGGCAGGGAACAGGCATGCAGCGGCAAGCCCAAAGCACCAGCCTGCAGGATCACTTCGGTATCCATGTACTTGAATTCCAGTGGCGAAAAGGAACAGGTGATCACCGAGGTGATCGGATACCTGCGCAGCGTGTCCTCACCCCCTGCAGCAATTGCCGCCACCTTCAGCAGGAACTCGATGTTCTCCTTGCCATAGGGTTGCATCCAGCAATGTTTGTTGGTGTGCGACACCATCTCGGCAAAGGAATGTACGTCCGAAGTCACCTCGGGCACGCCATGCACAAAAGGATGGGCGATGAAGCCGACCTGATCAAGGCCGCTTGCCACAGCAGCCATCTCACGCACTGCCTGGAGGTCCAGATTGCGATAGCGCGCATCTCGGGGATCGACATAACCGTGCGCGCCGGTGCCAGTGCGCATAATGAACCCGCCATCGGCACGCGGAATGGGCAGGTCCAGTTCGCGGGTCTTTCCGGCCAGCGTGAACGCGCGAGGCGCGGCGGTCAACGCCTCCTCGACCAGTTCGCGGGGAAAGCGCAACCGGTCGGCATCCCGGCCTTGCGTCGCACCTGCGGCCAACAGTGCCTCGCGCGCTTTGGGGTGGATGACGACCACGCCATAATCCGCAAGCAGGTCGAGGCTGCGGGCGCGCATCACCTCGATCTCAGCATCGCTCAGAAAACCGAATCGCGTCCCGGCCAGGGAGGCAGGCGATAGCTGAAAGGCGCCGGGTGCCTTGATTTCAGGCGCAGGGGTAGACCGACGGCGGTTACGACGGGTGGGGGTTCTGATATCTGTTTCCATAACTTGATCCCGAAAAATGGAAGTTCCAGGGCGTTATGGCACACACCGATTAAGCTCACTGCCTGCCGACTTGAGCTGCGCGAGATTAGGAATGTCGAACGCATCAGTCAATTGCCCGCTGACATCACGGTAAAAGAAAGGCGCCGCCCCGCAACCGGAACGGCGCTCTTCCAATCCTGACAGATCGAATTATTCTGCGGCTTCAGCCGGCCCACCATCGTTTGGCGAAGGCTGACCCGACTCGGACGTTGCGACCTCTTCAGGCTGTTTCTTTGCGCGTGGGCGACGCGGCGCCTTTTTGGGCTTGGGTTCTTCCCCCGCTTCCGCTTTCTCGGCTCTTTTCGCCCTCGGCTTGCTCTCCGGCGTTTCGACCAGACCATGGTCCTCACTCGCGCCGGTCTCGCTCAAGTCCAGAACATCTGGCTGCGGTGTCTGTGCCGGATCCGCTTGTTGTGTCGCGGCCTCGCGCTCCTGACGCTCGGCGCGTTCGCGGTCGCGCTCGGCCTGCCGCTCGCGGTTCTGCCGCTCCTGCTCCTCGCGACGCGCATCGATCTCGCGCTGGGCTTCGCCCAACATACGCAGATAGTGCTCGGCGTGCTGCTGGAAATTCTCGGCCGCAACCCGGTCATTACCCAGTTGCGCATCACGGGCCAACTGGTTGTACTTGTCGATGATCTGCTGCGGCGTACCACGCACTTTTCCTTCGGGTCCGGAACTGTCGAACACCCGATTGACAACATTACCGCCAGTAGGACGGTTGCGGTTATTCTTCGCCCGCGAGCGGGATTTGGAAGATCTCATTTTATCTAACGTCAGCCTTGTACTTCGCTGCCGATCAACCCGTAACTTATGCCTTTCCGAGGCCTTTTGATGTGACGAGAAGTCGACTTTTTTGGGCTTATTGTCGGAGGCGAGCTGAGAAAGCGTCAACCTCATCGACATCCCTGAGTAAACACGTCCTGACGGCACAGACAAGAGGGGATCGGCGAATTTCGCGGCTTTTTTATCCCAACAAGCGTTTTTCGGCCCTTTTTGCCACATCTAGATCGGCGAACGGGCCGAAATCACACGATCTCGGCCATCGAGATCCGGAATGGCGCGGATATCCGCCAGCCCGGCTGCATCGAACAGGGTGCTCACCTGCCGCGCTTGTGTCGGGCCGATCTCTACTAAAATCCGTCCACCGGGCAACAGGTAATCCGGCGCGCCCGCAGCGATCCGCCGATAGGCGCCCAACCCGTCGCCCTCGTCGGTCAGGGCAAGGCGTGGTTCATGCTCGCGCACTTCTGCCGACAGGCCTTCCATCTCATCCAGGGCGATATAAGGCGGATTAGACACGATCAAGTCGAACGTCCCGCCGACGCGCCCGAACCAATCGGATTGAATAATGCCCGCCCGATCCTGCACACGGTGCATCACTGCGTTGGCACTGGCCTGCAGGCAAGCGGCTTCGCTCACATCGACGCCCACGCCCATGGCGCTTGGCCGTTCGGCCAACAGCGTCACCAAAATGCAGCCCGACCCGACCCCCAGATCCAATACCCGGTCGAACGGCTCGCTGAGAGCCACCTCGACCAATGTCTCGGTTTCCGGACGCGGGTCCAGCACATCACGGCTGACCTTGAACCGACGGCCGTAGAAATCCCGCTCGCCCAGCAGATGCGACACCGGTACCCGGATGGCCCGCAGCGAGATCAACTGCTCGTAGCGGTCCGATATTTCCGGCGACAGTTCGTCAGGGGCAATCAGCGTTACCCGGCTCGCTTCAATCCGCGCCGCATGGGCCAGCAAAAGCCGCGCGTCGCGCGCCGGATCGGCCACGCCCGCCGCCCGCAACCGCGCGGTAGCAGCCACCATGGCCTGCGCCGCTGTCTGTAAGCCGGTCACTGCGCCATCTCCGCCAAAAGCCGCGCCTGATCGTCGGCGGTCAACGCGTCGATCACCTCATCCAGATCGCCCTGCATCACCTGATCCAGTTTGTAGAGCGTCAGGTTGATCCGGTGATCGGTCATCCGACCCTGCGGAAAGTTGTAGGTCCGGATGCGCTCCGACCGGTCGCCTGACCCCACCTGGCTGGCGCGGTTGGCTGAGCGTTCGCTGTCTATGCGCTGACGCTCCAGATCGTACAGTCGCGTTTTGAGCACCTGCATCGCGATCTCGCGGTTGCGGTGTTGCGATTTCTCAGAACTTGTCACCACGATGCCGGTCGGCAAGTGCGTGATCCGTACCGCCGAATCGGTAGTGTTCACATGCTGACCGCCCGCACCAGAACTGCGCATGGTGTCGATGCGGATGTCGTTCGCGTCGATCTGGATGTCCACATCCTCGGCCTCGGGCAACACCGCCACCGTAGCCGCCGAAGTATGGATACGCCCACCGCTTTCCGTCTCGGGCACCCGCTGCACCCGATGCACGCCGGATTCGTACTTGAGCCGCGCAAAGACGTTGTCGCCCTTGATATGGGCCACCACTTCCTTGATGCCGCCCAGTTCGGTCTCGTGCTCTTCGATGATCTCGAGCCTCCAACCCCGTGCCTCGGCATATCGCTGGTACATTCGCAACAGATCACCGGCAAACAGCGCCGCCTCATCCCCTCCGGTTCCTGGCCTGATCTCTAGTATCGCAGGCCGAACATCGGCCTCGTCCTTGGGCAAAAGCGCCAATTGCAACGCATGTTCGGCCTCGGGAATACGTGCTTGAAGAACTGAAATTTCCTCCTCGGCCAGATCCTTCATGTCCGGGTCCGCCAATATCGACTCGGCCTCGGCCAAGTCATTCACCAGCTGCCGCCACGCCATGATCTGCTCTACCACCGGTTTCAGATCGGAATACTCCTTGGCGAGAACAGCGATATTCCCGCCCGAGGCGCCATCCGACATGGCGGCTTCGAGATACTGGAATCGCTGCGTAATCTGTTCAAGGCGTTCTTCTGGGACCATTGCGGCGGTGTCTATCATCCCAGGCCTCTGGTCAAGAGCCCAAGCCGTGCTAAACTCGGGACATGAAACGTTTGCTGATCCTGATTGGCCTGCTGGCCACGCCCGCATGGGCCGATGTCGTCGGACCCGGCGGCAAGGTGCAGGATTGCTATTGCACCGACAGCAAGGGCAGCCGGGTCGAACTGGGCGAGATGATTTGCCTGCAGGTGGATGGCCGCATGTTCATGGCGCAATGCCAGATGTCGCTGAACGTACCAATGTGGCGCGAAGTGCAGGAGGGGTGTTTGTCGTCAGGGTTGCAACCGCCCAAGCCATTCTTCAACCCGCTTCTGGTTTACCCCAAGATCTGAGCCCCCGAACCGCAGCCGCGCATGAATGCGCAAAGTGTCGCCATCCTGCTGCACGGTTGTGTAATCCGGAAATCCGAACACTCGGGTGCGAGTGATGTAAGTTACCATCCCCTCCTCCACGGACCCGATCAATACGCCTGTGCGCGGCGTCGCCCGCGCAATGGCATCCAGACGCGACAGTCCATCCGGCCCGGTTTCGACGACCCGCAACACCCCCGCCTTGAACGTCCGGTCCACATCCCCTACCGGCTCCACGTGCCACTGTGCCGGGTCGGACGGGGCAAGACGGATATATCCGAATCCTGCAACCATCACAGCCGCCACCAGCCAGAATACCACCATCCTCAGTCTCATGACTAGCGCGAGGCCACACCGGGCAGGATGCAGATCAGCTCATACAGCAAGTTGGCCCCGGTCAACGCGGTATTCCCCGACGGATCATAGGGCGGCGACACCTCAACCAGGTCGCAGCCGACGATGTTCAGCCCCTTCAGCGCATGGATCAGCTCCAGCGCCTGCGGCGTCGTCAGCCCGCCGATCTCGGGTGTGCCGGTGCCGGGCGCATAGGCCGGATCGAGGCTGTCGATGTCATAGGTGACATAGACCGGTCGATCACCGATCTCATCGCGGATCCGCGAGCCAAGGGGCGCAAGGCTCTGGTGCCACAATTCCCACGCCGGGAAATGGTTGAAGCCCCACCCCTGCACCTCGGTGAAATCGCTGGCTGCATATCCCGAACCGCGAATGCCTATCTGATAGGTCAACTCGGGCACGATCAGACCTTCCTCATATGCGCGGCGGAACACAGTGCCGTGGGTCTCGCGCTCGCCGAACATCTCGTCATTCACATCCGCATGGGCATCCACATGCACCAGCGCCACTGGCCCGTGCCTGGCGGCAATCGCGCGCAGGATCGGCAATGTGATCGAATGATCACCCCCCATCGCCACCGGTATCACGCCGCTGGCAAGGATGCCGTCATAGCTTGTCTTGATGATCTTCAGGCTCTCGGCCAGCGAAAACGTGTTGATCGCAAGATCCCCGATATCGGCGATCTGCAGACTGCCAAAGGGCGCAGCCCCGGTCGCCATATTATAGGGCCTGATCATCGCGCTTTCGGCCCGGATCTGTTTCGGTCCGAACCGAGTGCCCGACCGCCACGAGGTACCGATATCCATCGGCACCCCCAGCACTGCCACATCCAATCCCTCAGGCGATGCCACCTGCGGCAATCGCATGAAGGTATTTGGCCCGGAAAACCGCGCCAGATCGTTACCGCTGATCGGTTGGTTGAACGTGCTCATCTCAACTTGTTCCACCCCAGCAGGCAGATGATTTGCGTCGCGATATGCGCACCCGCAATCGCCGTCGCGCCCGAGGTGTCATATGGCGGCGAGACCTCGACCACATCCCCGCCCTTGATGTTGATCCCGGCAATGTCGCGCAGGATGATCTGCGCCTGTATCGAACTCAACCCGCCCCAGACCGGCGTACCGGTGCCGGGGGCATAGGCCGGGTCCAGCCCGTCGATATCGAAGCTCAGATAAACCGGATTGTCGCCCAGAATACCCTTGATCTTCTGTGCCACAGCCGCAGGTCCGGCCTCATAGACCTCGCGGGCATCGATGATATTGACGCCCAGCGTGTCCTCGTTGGTGGTGCGTATCCCCACCTGAACCGAGCGCGTGGGGTCCACGATCCCCGATTTCACCGCCTTGTAGAACATGGTGCCATGATCCACCCGGTTCATGTCATCGTCGGCCCAGGTGTCGGTATGCGCATCGAATTGCAGCAATGACATCGGGCCAAATTTTTCCGCGTATGCTTTTAGGATCGGAAAGCTGATATAGTGATCCCCCCCAAGCGCGACAGAGGCCACATCCGCCGCCAGAATGGTTCGGATATGATCGGTCAGAGTGTCGGGAAAGGCCGGGATATTGGCATAGTCATAAGCCATGTCGCCATAGTCCACGATGGCCAGCTCGCTCAGCGCATTGAACGGCCAGCCATAGGGTTCATCGGGCGATTGCAGCGAACTCGCCTCGCGAATGGCGCGCGGCCCTAGCCGTGTACCGGGCCGGTTGGTCACCGCCTGGTCGAACGGGATGCCGGTGACGGCAATATCGACCCCTTTCAGGTTCTTGGTGTAAAGTCGCCGCAGGAACGATGTCGCCCCGCCAAACGTGTTTTCAAAAGACAACCCCTTGAGTTCCGGATTGGTGAACGCTTCATCCACCTGAGTTTTTGAATCTTCCAGTGCCATTGATTGCTGGTCCTTGCCTTGGTTCCCGGTAGGATGGTGATGCGCGAAAACGTCAAGCCACCGGCAGCGCCCTCTCCACGATCCTCGCAAAGAAAGACGCACCCACCGGCGCGATCTCGTCGTTGAAGTTGTATTTCGGATGATGCAGGCCTGCGCTGTCACCCTGCCCCAGGAACAGATACGCCCCAGGCCGAGCCTGAAGCATGTAGGAGAAATCCTCGGCCCCCATCTCACGCTCGCCATGCGATACTACGCGCCCGTAACCGGCAATCTCGCGCGCGATTTCAGCGGCAAACAATGTCTTGTCCTCATCGTTGATGGTCGCGGGGTAACCCACTTCATAGTCCAGCTCGGCCTCGACCCCATAGCTGACCGCCTGCCCCTGCACGATCTGCGCCATCCGCTCCATCACCATCTTCTGCACTTTCGGGTCAAAAGTCCGTACGGTGCCGTTGATATAGGCGGTCTCTGGGATCACGTTATCAACGGTGCCCGTGTGGATCTGTGTGACCGAAACCACCAGATCGTCCAGTGCATAATTGTTGCGACTCACGATCGTCTGTATCGCCTGAGCGATGCCGCAGGCCGCCATCACCGGGTCGCGGGTCTCGTGCGGCATCGCACCGTGCCCGCCCCTGCCCTTGACATGGATGTGAAAAGTGTCAACGGCCGCCATGATCGGGCCGGGTGTGGTATAGAATGACCCGACCTCGTTTCCGGGCGCGTTATGCAAAGCATAGACCTCGGAAATGTCGAACCGGTCCATGATGCCTTCATCGACCATCACACCCGCACCACCTCCCGCCTCTTCGGCTGGCTGAAAGATCAGTGCGGCACGACCTGAGAACCTGCGCGTCTCAGCCAGATAACGTGCGGCCCCCAAAAGCATAGCCGTGTGCCCGTCATGACCACAGGCATGCATCTTGCCGGAGGTTTTCGAGGCATAGTCCAGCCCTGTCTCCTCGATGATCGGCAGCGCATCCATATCGGCGCGCAGCCCAATGGTCGGCCCCGGCTCGGTCCCGTTGATGATTGCCACCACCCCGGTGCGCGCAATGCCTTCATGGATTTCGTCCACTCCAAACTCGCGCAAACGCTCGACTACGAACGCCGCCGTTTCATGGCAATCCAATCCCAGTTCCGGGTTGGCGTGCAGGTACCTGCGCCATTCGGCCATGTCAGCGGCAAACTCTGCAATACGGTTCACGACAGGCATAAAGGGTGGACTCCTGATCCAAGCTGCGAGATGGATGCATCTGACACTGGAACGAAGGGGTTCGCAATGGCTGATAATCCGCTGATCCATGACCCGGACGCCGGGATCGAACGGCTGGTCGAAATCATGCGCCGCCTGCGCGATCCCAAAACTGGTTGCCCGTGGGATATCGAGCAGGATTTCGCCACCATCGCCCCCTATACCATCGAAGAAGCCTATGAGGTCGCCGACGCCATCGAGCGCGAAGCCTGGGACGAGTTGAAAGGCGAATTGGGCGACCTGCTGTTCCAGTCGGTGTTTCATGCTCGCATGGCCGAAGAGGCCGGACATTTCAACTTTCAGGATGTGGTGCGCACCATGTCCGACAAGATGGTCGATCGCCACCCGCATGTCTTTGGCAACGAATCTCGTGACAAGTCCGCCGAAGATCAGACCCGCGACTGGGAGGCGATCAAGGCCGCAGAGCGCGCAGGCAAGGAACAGAAAGGCGCGCTGGACGGCGTCGCCTCCAACCTGCCCGCCCTTTTGCGCGCCTACAAGCTGCAGAAACGCGCGGCCCGCGTCGGTTTCGACTGGCCCGACGCCAGCCACGTGCTGGCCAAGATCACCGAAGAGGCGGCCGAACTTGAAGAGGCCCGCGACAGCATGGATGCAGACGCGCTCGAGGACGAATTCGGCGATCTGCTGTTCGTGATGGTCAATCTGGGCCGTCATCTGGGCATCGAACCCGAAGCCGCCCTGCGCCGCACCAACGCCAAGTTCACCCGCCGCTTCGCCAAGGTCGAAGCGCGACTGGCCGAACGCGGCAAGACCCCGCAACAAAGCACGCTCATCGAGATGGACGCGCTCTGGGACGAGGTCAAACATGCCGAACACGCTGAAAACGGCAAACTCCCGCGCGCCGAACACGCCCAGGAACGCCGCAAGGCATAAACCTGCTGGACAAGGCAGGCCTTGCTTGCGACTGTCCGGTTTTCCGAACCGCAGAGAGGCACCATGACTCCGCGCAAGATCATCATCGACACCGATCCGGGCCAGGACGACGCCGTCGCCATCCTCTTGGCGCTGGCCAGCCCAGACGAGATCGATGTGCTTGGCCTCACCGCCGTTGCCGGGAACGTGCCGCTTGCGCTGACCGCCAAGAACGCCCGCATCATCTGTGAACTGGCAGGACGGCCCCGGGTTCCGGTCTATGCGGGCTGTGACCGGCCACTGAAACACACGCTGGTCACCGCCGAGCATGTGCATGGCAAGACCGGCCTCGATGGCCCCGACCTGCCCGACCCGAAAATGCCCTTGGCCGAAGGTCATGCCGTCGATTTCATCATCGAAAGCTTAAGAGCGCACGCGCCAGGAACCGTCACGCTGTGTCCGTTGGGCCCGCTGACAAATATCGCTACCGCCTTTGGAAAAGCCCCAGACATCGTGAATCGGGTGCAGGAAATCGTGCTGATGGGGGGTGCCTATTTCGAGGTCGGAAACATCACCCCGGCGGCGGAATTCAACATTTACGTCGATCCCGAAGCAGCTGATATCGTTTTTAAATCCGGCGCTCCGATCGTGGTCATGCCACTCGATGTAACTCACAAGGCACTGGTCACCAAGCCACGCAACGACGCCTTCCGCGCGCTCTCCACCCCGGTCGGCATCGCTGTGGCCGAGATGACCGATTTCTTCGAACGGTTCGACAAGGAAAAATACGGCTCCTCCGGCGCGCCGCTGCACGATCCCTGCGTTACCGCCTGGCTGATCCGGCCCGAGTTGTTCACAGGCCGCCATATCAACGTCGAGATTGAAACCCAATCCGATCTGACCCGCGGCATGACCGTGGCTGACTGGTGGGGCGTGACCGACCGCGCGCCCAATGCCACTTTCATGGGCGATCTTGATGCCGAAGGCTTCTTTCACCTGCTCACCGAACGGCTGGCCCGGTTATGACCGCAGCACTCCGCCTCGCCCGTCCCGATGACGTCGACCGGCTGATGGGGCTGGTCTCTGCCTTCCACGCCGAAATGGGCCTGCAAGGCGACGACGAAGACCGCCGCACTGCCCTGATGCCGCTGCTTCAGGGCATACCGCACGGTTGCGTCTACCTGATCGGCCCGTCGCGCGCGCCACTGGGCTACATCATTATCACCTTCGGCTGGTCGGTCGAGTTTGGCGGCATGGACGGGTTCGTCGATGAGATCTATATCCGCCCCGCCGTGCGCGGACGCGGCATCGCTACCGAGGTGCTGCTGGAACTGCCCAAGGCGCTTGCCGCCGGTGGCCTCAGAGCCCTGCATCTCGAAGTCGACCGTCACGATGAAAAAGCCCAGGGGCTTTACCGCCGCACCGGCTTCACTCCGCGAGAAACCTACATGCTGATGAGCCGCAAGCTCTGACCGGTCCTCCCTCAGCGCCCGTAATAAGCGCTGCCAAAGTCCTCTCTCACCCAATCATTCGCCGACGCCTTTTCACCGGTCACCGGGTATGTATCCGGTTCGGTGCACGCCGACAGAACCGCCATTGCCATCACCGCAAGAACCAAAAACTGCCTGTTCAACGTCATTGCCTTCCCCTTCTGAAACTGAACCCCTGCGGGCTGGTCAAATCGCGCTGCCCGCTCAGCGCCCCCCGTAATAGGTGCAACAGGTATTGTAACTGCTTTCCCCTGTGCAGGCCGCCAGAACTCCCAGGGAGATCACTGTCAGAACAAGAGTTCCTTTTCTGAAAGACATCGTTTTCCCTTTCCAAGATCTGGCTCCATCAAAGCGGACCCTGTTTGAAAAAGATGTAGCCTCGTTCACACATATTCAAGTTTTCGCGAGAAATCCGTGAACACTTCCAAGGAAATAGACCCAGCCTTAATGTCGCATCCCGCTCAAAGCTCTCGCCCAAAGAACATCAGGTGCTCCTCCAGATCCGCGTCCGGGGTATAGAATGGCTCCACTTCCACAAAATCCAGCTTACGATAAAGGGCAATCGCCTCGGTCAGCCGCGTGGTCGTGTCCAGCACCATCCGCACATAGCCATCCTCGCGCGCCTGATTCATCGCCGCTTCGAACAAGGCCAGACCCGCACCGTGACCGCGCGCCACGTCCGAAACGTACACCCTCTTTATCTCGCAGACTCCTGCCCCGACCGCATGCGTCATCGCGCATCCCACGACACGGTCCTGCAACCGTGCCACGAACAGCGCCCCCTTTGGGCGTGCATGCAGTTCAGGCAGCCGCCGCAACAGGTTCTCGAAGGTCTGTTCGTTATAGTATCGATCCAGAAAGGCCGGCACATCCGACCAGCGTTCGTCAAGCAGCGTACGATAGTCTCGGCAAAGCAGCCGGATCGCGGCCAGATCCCGGTCGCCCTCCGCCAGCGATACCGACAAAACCCGCCTATCCATGCACCCGCACCTGTTCGGCCAGATCGATGAAATCGGCCGCCACGATGTCCCAGTCGTTGTCAGGCTCCAGGTCGGTGACCTGTCCCACCCCATGCTCGGTCGGGCGCGGCACGAACCCGGTCAACAGTCCCGCTGTCCGGGCCGCATGCAGATCGCTGTTATGTGCCGCCACCATCATTACCCGTTCGGGCGGCAGTCGCAGCGCGGAGCAACTCTTCAGATAGACCTCCGCCTTGGGTTTGTAGTCCCGCGCCAGATCGGCCCCCAGAATACAATCCCACGGCAACCCGGCATAGCGTGCCAACCGCGTCATCAGCGCAATCGAGCCGTTGGAACAAGGCGCGATTATCCGGTCCCGCTGCAACAGCTGAAGCCCCTCAACCACATCCGGCCAAGGGTCGAGCCTTTCCCACGCCGCGTTCAGCGCCAGCGGCTTCACCAAATGGACCCCTATCGCACCACACACGCGCATCAGATTTTCCAGATGCAGGTCGTCCAGCGGTACATATCCCCGAGCGCCTCGCCGAACTCGGGCCATCGCTGGATCATATTCCGCCCGCCACGCCGTCGCGAACGCTGCGGCGTCCACCTGCGGCACATGCTCGGCCACCTCGCGCGCGACCGACTTGCGCCAGTCCACGCACGTGCCGAATACGTCAAAGATCAATGCCTGAATCATGATCGGGCCATCCCTATCGAACGACCCGGCCAGAGTACCCTGAAATGAACGGCTGGCCAGAACTTTCCAGCCGATCCAAGCGCCTCAGCGCAGAATCGACCGCCCAGCGTATTCAGCCACCTCGCCCAGGCTTTCCTCAATCCGGATAAGCTGGTTGTACTTGGCCAGCCGGTCCGATCGCGCCAGCGAACCGGTCTTGATCTGGCCGCAGTTTGTGGCGACAGCCAGATCTGCAATGGTGGCGTCCTCGGTCTCGCCCGAACGGTGGCTCATCACGTTGGTGTACCGTGCGCGATGCGCCATATCGACCGCTTTCAGCGTCTCGGTCAGCGACCCGATCTGGTTCACCTTCACCAGCATCGAATTGGCGCAGCCCTTCGCGATCCCTTCGGCCAGGCGCGCCGGATTGGTCACGAACAGATCGTCCCCCACCAGCTGCACCTTGCCGCCCAATTCGTCGGTCAGTGCCTTCCAACCATCCCAGTCATCCTCCGACATCCCGTCCTCGATCGAAATAATCGGATAGTCCTGCACCAAGGCCGCCAGATAGGCCACGTTCTCCTCGCTCGACAGGGTCTTGCCTTCACCCGACAGCACGTATTTTCCATCCTTGAAATACTCGGTCGCGGCACAATCCAGCGCCAGATAGATTTCCTCGCCGGGCTTGTACCCGGCCTTTTCAATGGACTTGAGAATGAAATCCAGCGCCTCGCGGGTCGAAGCGATATTGGGGGCAAATCCTCCTTCGTCGCCTACGCCAGTCGCCAGCCCGGCGGTCGACAACTCTTTCTTCAACGTGTGGAATACTTCCGATCCCATGCGTACAGCGTCACGGATATTGCCCGCGCTCACCGGCATGATCATGAATTCCTGAATGTCGATAGGGTTGTCGGCATGCTCGCCGCCATTGATGATATTCATCATCGGCACCGGCAGAACGCGGGCCGATGAGCCGCCCACATAGCGGTAAAGCGGCTGGGTGGTGAAATCGGCGGCCGCCTTCGCCACCGCAAGCGAAACACCCAAAATCGCATTGGCGCCCAGACGGCCCTTGTTCTCGGTACCGTCCAGCTCAATCATCGCACTGTCGATCGCCACCTGTTCGGTGGCATCAAAGCCGACCAGTTCCTCGGCAATCTCGCCATTGACGGCCGCGACTGCCTCCAGCACGCCCTTGCCCAAGTAACGTGCCTTGTCGCCATCACGCTTTTCCACCGCTTCATAAGCTCCGGTCGACGCGCCCGAAGGCACGGCGGCGCGGCCCATGGTGCCGTCTTCCAGGATCACGTCCACCTCAACGGTTGGATTGCCCCGGCTGTCGAGAATTTCGCGCGCGTGAATATCGATGATGGTGCTCATGAAATCGGTTCCTGACGATGGCTAGAGTTGTCAGCGTCATAGCACTGCCGGGCAGATTGTAAACCGCCTCCGTTATCGCTAACGCTCCAATTTCCCGTGGTTTAGGGCTAACATTTCGCTGTTTGCGCCAACATCTTCAGGAGCGTTCCGGATCTGAGACAGCAAGCCGCAGTTCAGACCGCCGCCAATGCCATTTTGCGTGCCAGTTTGCGTTCGCGGAAAAAAGTATAAAGCCCGGACAGGATGATCAGAGACGCCCCGGCCAGCGTCCAGGCATCAGGCTGCTCTCCGAACACCAGCATGCCTGCCAGAATGGAGAATACCAGCCGGGTGTACCGAAACGGCGTGACTGCCGAGGCCTCTCCGATCCTCATTGCGCTGACGATGCCATAATAGCCCAGCACCCCAAAGACGACGGCGCCGAAATACGGCCCGATCTGCACGCTCTCCAACGGCGCCACGGACTGCCCCGAGAACAGCATCAGCGCCACACCAGCAAAGATCAGCCCCAAATAAGCCTGAGAAGCTACCACGACCGAGGGCACCTTCGCATCGATCACCCGTGTAATCAGATCACGCGCGGCAATGGCGACGACAGTGGCCACGACAAACAGGGATTCGGGCTCGAACCCCTCGAAACCGGGGCGGATGATCATCAGCACGCCGATAAGTCCGACAAAAATAGCAGACCAGCGACGCCAGCCCACCTGCTCGCCCATGAATAATGCCGCACCCATCGTAATCGTCAGTGGCAGGGCCTGGAAAACTGCCGCCACCGTCGACAGGTCGACCAGCGACAAGGCGGTGATGAAGAATAATGCCCCCACCGCTTCCGAGGCCGCCCGAACAAGTGGAAGAGGCGCCCAGGCCTCGCGCAGAAACACCCTTTTGCGCCCCACGACCGCCATAACCAGAAAGGCAGTCGAACAAAAGACACCCAACACGATCATGATCTGCCCAGTCGGCACCGCGCCCGACAACTGCTTGATGAACATGTCCTCAAGCGTAAAAAAGGCCATCGAGGCCACGACCAGCAAGATGCCGTTGACGTTGTTCATGCGCGTTCCCTGAAAGCCGGGCGACCAACCTGCCCGGTGACACCGCCACCCAAACCCCAAGATCGCTATCCCGGCAAGCAAAATCCCGGCGCGCGCCATCAAAAGACGTGACGCACACCATCGCAATCCGTGATGCGCACCTGCTTCTTTCTGGTTTGAAATACCCTGGGGTGAATTGCCGCAGGGCAAGAGGGGGGGCAGCGCCCCTCGCCGTCAGGATTTCTTGACCGGCACCCCGTATAGTTCCAGCTTGTGCCCCTTGAGCCTGTACCCCAGCCGGGCCGCGATCTTTTCCTGCAGCACCTCGATCTCGGGATCGACGAACTCGATCACCTCACCCGAATTCAGGTCGATCAGATGATCATGATGGTCACGCTCGGCATCCTCGTACCTCGCCCGTCCATCGCCGAATTCCAGCCGATCCAGAATTCCGGACTCCTCGAACAGCTTTACAGTGCGATAGACCGTGGCGATCGAGATCCCCGAGTCAAGCGCCGAGGCGCGGGCGTAAAGCTCTTCCACATCCGGATGATCGTCGCTGTCCTCCAGCACTCGGGCAATGATCCGGCGCTGGCCGGTCATACGCAGGCCCTTGGCCTCGCATCGGGCGATGATCGTGTCCGACATTACCAGTCCCCATCGGTCTTTGGAGTTCCGTCATAATACGTTCGCGCCCGTACTGCCACCGGGTTTTGCGGCACACCGGCGCAGGAAGACGTCAACATTGGTTGCCTAGCCTGATCTGTTTGACCACAAGGCCTGCCGTCAAGATGGATCCGGCACACCGGCTGTCGCGCCGTGATTGAAAAGTACGAACTCCAATTACGAGCCTGCGTCGACTAGGATTCTGAACTTTGACAAGGAACCTTTCGAAAGTCTCCACACAACGAATATGAAAGCACGCTCAAATGCGCGCAAACACTGATAATGTCACAAGAAGAGTTGTTTGAACTTGGTGATTTCAACCGTCAGGAGGGCGACATGAAGGAACACGATCTTCGGCATTTGCGCGAGACAATCCGGATAGCAAAGCAAAGCCGCGCTTCAGGCAATCATCCGTTCGGCGCAACATTGGTCGACCCGCACGGTGAAATCCTCATCCGCTCCGGCAACAGCTATGGGGATGACAAGGGGGTCGGGCACGCCGAATTGAATGTCGCACGCAAAGCGAGCCGTCAATACGATCCGGAATTCCTTGAAAAATGCACATTATACACATCGGTCGAACCTTGCTGCATGTGCGCCGGGGCCTGTTATTGGGCAGGGATTGGCACAGTCGTCTATGGCATGACCGAAAAGCGTCTGGCGGTATTGACTGGCAACAATCCCGAAAACCTGACGTTGGACTTGCCCTGCGAGGCGGTATTCACCGCGGGCCAGCGCCTTGTGGAAACCCGTGGCCCCTACTCCGAAATCGAGGACGAGGTTGCCGAAGGGCACAAGGGTTTCTGGTAGCATGAGCGGAGCTTCGAAAACGGCAAGAATACCCGGAAAACCAATGGGCCATTCCAACCAGAGATGGGTCCACACGATCCGACGCTGACGAACTTCACGCATTCAGCCTTGACGATCACGTCAGAATCTCCGGAGACCGGCGGATTCAAGACGACCCTGGGCGCGCAACACCCAGATCCGCCCAGACCGGCAAATGGTCCGAAGCGATGTGCGCGGGCCGGTCGGAACAGACCCCGTGCGCCCTTGCCTCCAGCCCCGGACCCAGCGCGATCCGGTCCAGCGCCCCCAGCGGCTGCGCGGCCGGGAAGCTTGGTATAGGTGGCAGAAAGCGCATGTCCGGAACCAGATGATCTAGTACCGGGTGGCGCGACCATTCGTTGAAATCGCCCGCCCAGACAGTCGGCATCGCCTCCAGCCTGTGGCTGTCCTGGCGCATGTGTACCACCTGCCGGTGCCGCCATCGCGACATCAGACCCAGATGCATGCCAAGCACCCTCAAAGGGCCAATCGAGGTCTCGAACTCCACCCGCACCGCGCCGCGCGGCTCCAGACCCGGCAGATCGTGATGGCCGGTCCGATGCACGGTGATACCCGCGCCGCGCCAGATCACCGCATTTCCATGCCATCCCAGGCTGC
Source organism: Ruegeria sp. BHSB058 (assembly GCF_059613285.1). Taxonomy (NCBI): domain Bacteria; kingdom Pseudomonadati; phylum Pseudomonadota; class Alphaproteobacteria; order Rhodobacterales; family Roseobacteraceae; genus Ruegeria; species Ruegeria sp. BHSB058. The sequence continues at coordinate 44,309 of NZ_JBXWSF010000007.1, forward strand.
CCGCGCCGCCCAGATCGGCTACCTGCCAACCGGCCTCTTCCAGCATGAAATGCGGCAGCGCGGCGGGACGAGGTGGTAGGCGCTTGTCGGCCTCCTGCAACACCACGATATCGGCCCCCAGCCTGTCCAGCACCTTAAGGATGCGCTGCGGCTGGCGGCGCAGATCGAGGCCCACACATTTCTGGATGTTGTAACTCGCAATGCGAAGGGTCGCGGTTTTGGTCATTGTCTCTCGGACCGGCAGAATGCCCTGAGCATCGCCGCCGTCACCGCAATGCGCAACCCCACCCCGCATGTCAGGTTCCGCAGAACGTCGCATGCACTACTTCGCTCTCGGTCGGCGGACGGGTGAGGTCCCGGTTCTCGGGCTGATCCTGATAAGGGCGCGATAACACATCGTTCAGGCGATGGAACGGCGCGCAATCACCCCGCACCGCCGCTTCGATCATCTGCTCGATCCGGTGGTTGCGCGGAATGAAGGCCGGATTGGCCTCCACCAACCGATTCGCCACGCCTTCCTCTCTCTCTACGCGCGCGCCCCATGTCTTGATCCAGGTGTCATAGGCCGTCGGATCGGCGAACTGGTCCCGCGCCACGGTAGTCCCCAACGCCCGGAACGTATTTGTGAAATCCGCCTGGTTCTGTGCCATCCTTGTCAGCAGATCTCCGATCAGTTCCATATCCCCTGCCTCTTCCGTCGCAAGCCCAACCTTGGCACGGAACAGCCGCAGCCAGTTTCCCTCGATCGCCCCAGGCATATCGTGGACGATCTCCGTCGCCTCCTCCACCGCCACCTCCCGGTCCTCCATCTGCTGGATCAACGCGGTGGCAAGTTGCGCCATGTTCCATACGGCGATATCGGGCTGATTGGCATAGGCATAGCGCCCTGTCCGATCGATCGAACTGTAAACCGTGTTGGGATGATAGCTGTCCATGAACGCGCAGGGACCATAGTCTATGGTTTCCCCGGCGATCGAGCAATTATCGGTGTTCATCACCCCGTGAATGAACCCTACGCTCATCCATTGTGCGATCAACCGCGCCTGCGCGTCCCGAACAGCGCGCAGCAATCCCATCGGCCCCTCAACCTGAGGGTAATGCCGTGCAATGGTATAATCGGTTAGCCGCCTCAAACCGTTGATATCGCCACGCGCGGCAAACACCTGAAACGTCCCCACGCGAAGGTGGCTCCGTGCCACCCGCGTCAACACTGCGCCGGGCATCGGCCCTTCGCGCAGCACCACCTCTCCGGTCTCGACCGCAGCCAACGCCCGCGTGGTCGCAATGCCCAGGTTGTGCATCGCCTCGGACACTACGTATTCGCGCAGCACCGGCCCCAGCCACGCCCGCCCGTCGCCCTGCCGCGAAAACGGCGTTCGGCCCGATCCCTTCAGCTGAATGTCACGGCGCACCCCGTCGGCTCCGACCGTCTCACCCAGCAACAAGGCGCGCCCGTCGCCCAGTTGCGGATTGTAATGCCCGAACTGATGCCCGGAATAGAGCTGCGCCAGCGGCTCTGCCCCTTCGGGCAAAACGTTGCCGGCAAAGGCCTGCGCCATTTCGTCGACCTCACCAGGCACAATGCCCATGATCCGCGCCAGATCTTCGTTGAAAGCAATCAACCGTGGCGCGCGCACCCGTTGCGGCGCCAGCCGCGCATAAAAACTGCCAGGCAAACGGGCATAGGTGTTGTCGAAGGGGATCGTCAGGGTCATGGCCCGAACATATGCTTCGCGCACGGAATTGCCATAGCCTCAGCGATCAACCCCCGGCATAATCGCGCAAAATACCACGGAGTCTCAATGACCGCGCACGAGATCATCGACCGCCTGAACCTGCAACGCCATCCCGAGGGCGGCTGGTTCCGCGAAACCTGGCGCGCCGGAAATCCCGGCCGCGCAACTGGCACCTGCATCTACTTTCTGCTCCAGGTCGGCGAACGCAGCCACTGGCACAAGGTCGACGCGACGGAAATCTGGCTCTACCACGCGGGTGCACCGCTGACCCTGTCTGTAAGCGCCACCGAAACAGGCCCCGCTACCGACCACCTGCTGACCCCTGACCTGACAAACGGAGCACCGCAACTGATCGTACCCGAAAACCACTGGCAGGCAGCCCGCAGCACTGGCGATTTCACACTGGTCAGTTGCACCGTTTCACCCGGCTTTGAATTCAGCGGCTTCGAACTCGCCGCACCCGGTTTCGACATCCCGTCAAATTGAGCGCCTTTGGCGCGCTTTTATTCTTTTATTTATGAGGGACGCAGTCCCTCAAACTCCCCGGGGTTTTTTACCCGAAGGGCAAGAGGGGCAGCGCCCTTGGCGAAATGACGTACTTGACCGAGCCCTCCGCATTGCGACTATGAGCCATGGACCATAGCGACCTGATCTCTTCCCTTCCCGCCGAAACCAAAGCGGCGCTGCAGCAACGCTCGGACCGGGCCGGGTTGAGGCATCTGGCGCTCTATCTTACGGCTCTGGCTGTGACGACGGCAGGTATATTCTTGCAGGTTCCGCTTTGGCCGTTGCTGATTCTTCCGCAGGGCCTGTTGCTGGTGTTTCTCTTCACGCTCAGCCACGAATGCACCCACAAAACGCCATTTCGCACCGATTGGATGAACGAGGCGGTTGGGCATGCGGCGGGATTGCTCATCGCCTTGCCCTTCACCTGGTTTCGCTATTTTCATCTGGCCCATCATAAATGGACCAACGATCCCGACCGGGATCCGGAACTGGCTGGCAGACCACGGCCCCGTAGCCGCGGCAGCCTAATCGTCTATCTCAGCGGCTGGTTTTATTGGACGGGCATGGCCAAAGTGCTGGTGCAGAACGCCATCGGCCGGATCGACGCGCCCTATTTGCCGCAACGCCGACACCCGGCAATGCGGCACGAGGCGCAGGGTCTACTGGTGCTCTATGCGCTGGCAGCGCTCAGCCTTCTGACCTCTCCTGTGCTCCTGTGGCTCTGGGTTCTGCCGGTTCTGGTGGGTCAACCGTTTTTGCGCGCCTACCTGCTGGCCGAACACGGGCTATGCCCGGCCGTCTCCAACATGCTGGAAAACTCGCGCACCACTTTCACCAACCGGATCGTTCGGTTCCTGGCCTGGAACATGCCCTATCATGCCGAGCACCATGCCTTTCCGAATGTGCCGTTTCACCAGTTGCCCGCCTTTCACACCTTCACGCGGACACATCTGACTTCGACCTCGCACGGGTACGGAGAGTTCACTTCCGACTACCTCAGTGCTCTGGAACGCTGACAATCCCGCCCCCCACCAGCGCCTTGACACCGGTCGTGCCCGGACAGGAGGTCGGCAGCCCCCGCGCCACACGCACCGCCAGATAGGCAAAAGCCTGCGCCTCGAGCATGTCGCCATTCAGCCCCACCGCCTCAACCGGTTCAACCGGGCAATCTATCGACACTCGCAGCATCTGCATCAATACCGGGTTGTGCCGCCCGCCGCCGGTGACCAGAACGCGCGCCGGCGGTTTCGGGCAATGGTCCATCCCCTGCGCCACGCTCGCCGCACACAACGCCGTCAGTGTTGCCACCGCATCAGCGTCGGCCAGGGGGTCGACCAGCGCCGCCATCCGAGCGAAATCGTTGCGATCAAGCGACTTGGGTGGAATGCGGGCAAAGAAGGGCTCGGCCAGGGCCCGCTCCAGAATGCCTTCTTCGACCGTCCCTTTGCACGCTACCGCGCCATCGCGGTCCATTGCCAGACCGAATCGCGCCTGCATCAGGTCATCAACCGGCGCATTTGCGGGCCCGGTATCAAAGGCCAACAGCGCGCCCTTCTCCTCGGGTCGGGCAAAGGACGGGTCCACATAGGTCAGGTTGCCGACCCCGCCGAGATTGAGAAAACACAAGGGCTGGCCAGCGTCGAACCATTTGGCGCAGGCGAAATGAAAGAACGGCGCCAGCGGCGCGCCCTCGCCACCCATCGCCACATCGTCCGAGCGGAAATCCCACACCACCGGCACTCCCAGTCTTTCGGCAAGCGCAGCTCCGTCACCCACCTGCAAGGTGCCCTTGCCCTGCGGATCATGCACCAGTGTCTGGCCGTGAAACCCCACCAGAGCGACATCTGCGAACCCGGCCAACGCCTCGGCATGCAGCAAAGTCACCAGCATTTCCGCCGCCTCGACATCGTCGCCCTTCCACTGACCCATCGCGGCGCGCAAAACGACGCGTTCGTCCGGGGTATAGGCCCTGTATCCGCTTCGCCCGAACGCTTTGATCTGGTGCCCGTCGGTTTCGACCACGGCCACGTCGATCCCGTCCATCGACGTTCCCGACATCGCCCCCAGCGCCCGCACCGGCCCTGTCTTGTTGATGGCCCTGCTCATGGCCTTTTCCTTTCGATTGACGACGCCCCGAATACGCACGCATTTTGCCCCGAAAACCGGTTTCCACTTTCCGGATTGCTCTCTATAAGTTGCCCCGCAATTCCAACCCGAGGCAAGACATGACCTACCATCCCAAATCGGATTTCATCGCGGTGATGATGGAGCGCGGCTTTCTCGCCGACTGCACCGATTACCAGGGCCTCGACGAGGCGCTGATCAAGGGATGCCAACCCGGCTATATCGGCTTTGACGCCACCGCCAAATCGCTGCATGTGGGCAGCCTGATCCAGATCATGATGCTGCGCTGGCTGCAAAAGACCGGGCACAAGCCGATCACGCTGATGGGCGGCGGCACCACCAAGGTGGGCGATCCGTCTTTCCGCGCCGACGAGCGGCCGCTGCTGACGCCGGACCAGATTGACGGCAATATCGCTGGCATCCGCAAGGTCTTTGCCGCCTATATCGACTATGACAGCGGCGCCGAAAACGCGGCGCTGATGCTCAACAATGCCGAGTGGCTGGACGACCTGAACTATCTCGATTTCCTGCGCGATATCGGGCGGCATTTCAGCGTAAACCGGATGCTTAGCTTCGAGAGCGTGAAATCCCGCCTCGACCGCGAACAATCGCTCAGCTTCCTGGAATTCAACTACATGATCCTCCAGGCCTATGACTTCATGGAGTTGAACCGCCGTTACGGCTGCATCCTGCAAATGGGCGGTTCGGATCAGTGGGGCAATATCGTCAACGGCATCGACCTGACCCGCCGGGTGATCGACCATGAGGTCTATGGCCTCACTTCGCCGTTGCTAACCACCTCGGACGGCAAGAAGATGGGCAAATCCCAGGACGGTGCAGTCTGGCTCAACGCCGACATGCGTTCGCCTTACGAATTCTGGCAGTTCTGGCGCAACACCACCGATGCCGACGTAGGCCGGTTTCTCAAGCTCTACACCGAACTGCCGGTCGAGGAATGCGCCCGCTTGGGTGTGCTGGCAGGCTCGGACATCAACGAAGCCAAGATCATCCTCGCCAACGAGGTCACTACGCTCTGCCACGGGGCTGAAGCCGCCGCAACCGCCGAGGCGACCGCGCGCGAGGTGTTCGAGAAGGGCGGTGTGGGCGACGACCTGCCAACCCTCACCCTCAGCGCCGAAGAGTTGGGTGACGGAATGTCCATCGTGCAGATCATTGTCAAATCGGGGCTCGCCAAATCGGGCAAAGAGGCCAAGCGCCTGATCGCCGAAAACGGCGCCCGTCTCGATGACACGCCGCTGACCGACGCAGGCCTGATGATCGACGCAGGCACCCTAGCCTCGCCGATCAAGTTGAGCGCAGGCAAGAAACGCCACGCGCTGGTGCAATTGGGATAGAAGACCCGCAGGAAACAAGCTTGGCGCTGCTTGAAAAAAATTCAAAGCAGCGTCCAAGCGGCGGAATGCTCCCATTGGCCGAGCATAGCCTTCAATAAGCTGAAAATATTCTCCGCGAGCCATGGCTATCAGTGACCGCGGTTCTTCGCTTTTCATTCGTCGCTTTGGCTTTCATGCCTTTCTTTTAAGGGAAACTGCAAATCAATCGTGCTGTTTCAGAAACTCCGACACGCATCTGATGTAGGCTTCCGTTTCCTCGATGTGCGCCACATGTGCCGAAGCTTCAAAGATCACCATTTCAGCCTTGGGAATGCCTTTTTGCAAGGTTTCAGCACAGTTCGGACCAAGTTCGTCATGGCGGCCACAGGTGATCAGGCACGGGATTTTGATCTGACCGAGATCCGGAATGCGGTTCCAGTAACGCAGGTTGCCGATGGTGGTGAACTCGTTCGGGCCGTTGATTGTCTCGTAGACCTGATTGTGATGCAGGTTCTCTACCGAGCGCATAAGGCAGTCCGGCCACTCCTCCAAACGGCAAACATGGTTGCCATAAAACACCTGTTCGGCCGCGGCATAGGCCTCATGTTCGAACTCACCGCGCGGCCCGTGGTATTGCAGTGCCTTTCGGTGCTTGTCTGGCAGTTCCGCAATCAGGCGGTCACATTCCGCCGAAAACTGCGGAATCGAGGCCGAGGTCGACGCCAGGACCATACTGGCCAGACCCGGCGGGTGACGCAGCAGGTATTCAATGCCCAGCCAACCGCCCCAGCTTTGTCCAAGTATATGGCAGCGCCCCAAGTCAAGGGCATCGCGCACTTCCTGAACCTCATCCGAAAAGCGTTCAATGGTCCATAGCGCGGGGTTGTTCGGCTTGTCCGATTTCCCACAGCCAAGCTGATCGTAGAAAATCACCGGACGGTCAGCTCCAAGCGCCTCAAGCGGTTCGAGATAGTCATGCCCGGCCCCAGGCCCGCCATGTAGCAGCAATAGCGGCAAGCCGGGGCCGCCGCCTACCGTCTTAGTCCAGACCTTATGGCCATTATTCAGGTCAATCCTGCGCTCCACAGCAGTTCTCCCCCTTGTCGAATGCTAGGCTAGTATCCACAGCCTTGGGGCATCATTTTACTCGAAACATGCTTGCCAGGGAAACGACACGACGAAAGGGCAAAGCTCAATCCAGCGCTGTTCACGAGAGACAAGGCAACGCCTTGGCTTTTCAACCGGGAAAAGCGGGTTTGAAAGAAGACCCGGCTAGACCGCGGTGGAGAACTGCCATACGACTTTGTAATGACCGACGTTTTGCAGCCTCGTCGCCTTTCCGCCATCCTTGCCGCGGACATAGTCGGGTATTCCCGGCTGATGGCTGAAGACGAGTCAAGGACTCTGGGCGCACTCAATCAGCACCGGAAGATCGTTTTCGCTCCGATTGTGTCCCGCAACAACGGACGCGTGGTGAAACTCATGGGTGATGGTGCCCTCGTGGAGTTCCTGAGTGTTCTGGATGCCGTGCAATGTGGCAAAGACATTCAGGAAACGATGGCAGGTCTGGATGACACCTCGGGCATCACCCTGAGGATCGGAATCAATCTGGGCGACATAATCTTTCAGGACGACGATATTTTTGGCGATGGTGTGAATGTTGCCAGCAGGCTGGAACAACTGGCCCGACCAGGGGGCATATGCATTTCCTCGGTCGTACAGGAAAGCGTCGGCGACCGCTTGGGAATGGCCTTTCAGGACGGCGGAAATGTCTCAGTAAAGAATATCGACCGTCCCCTGCGGGTGTTCCATTGGCATCCGCAGAATGCCACTGACGCACAGCCTGCAAAGCAACGCAATTCTTCATCCTCTCGCGACGCACCCCATTCCATCGCCGTCCTGCCTCTGGACAACATGTCCGGCGACCCAGAACAGGAGTATTTTTCGGACGGGATCAGTGAAGACATCATCACCGATCTGTCCAAGGTCTCCGGTTTGACGGTGATCGCACGCAATTCTAGCTTTGCCTACAAGGGAAAGGCCGTTGATTTGCGCATCATTGGACAGGAACTGGGTGTTACCCATGTTCTGGAAGGCAGCGTTAGGAAGGCCGGGCAACGTGTCCGCATCAATGCGCAGCTGATTGATGCCAGAGACGGAAGTCACGTCTGGGCAGATCGCTACGACCGGGACCTGACCGACATTTTTGCGGTACAAGACGAGGTGACGCTTGAAATCGTTAAGGCGTTGAAGGTTTCGCTGACCTCCACCGAGCGTGCCAACATCACAGATGTCGGCACGGCCAACATAGAGGCCCACGAAGACTTCATGCGCATGCGCGGCTTTCTGTTCTTTCCCGGTTTGAACGCTGACGGCTGGAAGCAGGCGGTCTATTATGGCGAACGGGCAATTTCCCGTGATCCGTATTATGCAGACGCACATGCCATTCTCGCAATAATGCATGTGTTGGATTTCCATAACCACTGGTCTGGCACCTCTTCCGAGGAAGCGATGCGTAGGGCCGAGGTATTTGCCCAACAAGGTCTGAAAATCAGGCCAGACGGACTGTGGACCAATCACGCTTTTGCGGTCATCGCGCGCTGGCAGGGAAAGCTGGACCTAGCGAGTGAACTGCTTGACAAGGCGATGTCGAAAAGCTCCGATTATTCTTTGGGCTGGTTCACTAGAGGCGAAATTGAGCTGGCTCAGGGCAAGCTAGAAGGCGCGATCGACCATCTTGAGCGCGCGATCCGGCTTGATCCGTCATTTCGCCATCAATACCTGCAGTTTCTGGCCATGGCGCATTTCCTGAAAGGCAACTTCGAAACCGCTGCGGTGCTGTTGCGAGAACGTGTTTTCCTCGTGAAAGACACCGATATCGGACGCGCCTGGTTGGCCTCCGCATTGGGGCACCTTGGCGAACTCGACCAAGCGCGTGCGATTTGGAAGGAACTGCAGGCCATTGACCCGTCATTTTCCATCAAAACCCGGCTGGCACGACTGTCTTTATCTGACTCGTCCCACGAAGAGATGGTCTTGCAGGGTTTGGCAAAGGCGGATTTGCTGGAAATTCGGTAACCTCGTACGGCAATTGCGGTTTTCGACAAACGAAACGCCCGCTCACGGCTCAAAAGCCGCCTCCCGACCTTGCCAACCTTACCGGCACGAGCGGTTTGACCGATCTCATTGCCACAGTTCCCGTGACCCAAGCAAGGGTTTCGGCCGATCAAACAGAGGTCAGGAGAAAAACGCCACGCTGTAGCGAAATTCTGGGTACCAGACGGGCTGTGATCTGTGTTCGATTGGCCGTCAAGGCAGACATTGCTCTCTGATCGTGCTAGGCATTGTCTTGTCCTGCAATCAGGAACTGCAAATTGACAAGTGAGCCTTTCTACAAAGCACATTGGCGCCACATTGAGCAGGACCGGATGTCGGCATACAAATCCGGCTTCCAATGGGACAACGCAGCCGAAACACTCTACGCGCCGGCAGGTATTTCAACAGGCCAAATCGTAGCCGACTTTGGATGTGGCCCGGGAAAAATCGCCGTAGAATTGGCCCGACGGGTGGGCGATGAGGGCCAGGTCCACGCCATAGACATCAACTCCGACTTTCTTGAAATTGCTAGACGAAACGCCACCCAAGCTGGTGTCGCCGATCGCCTGCACACGTATCATAGCGACGGGATCACGCTTCCGCTTGCCGACAATTCCCTGGACCGGGTAACCGCCCGCAATACTCTCATGTATGTTGACGAACCGGTTGAAACCCTGCGGGAGTTTCGTCGCGCACTTAGACCTGGCGGCCTGACTCACGCCATCGACAGCGATTGGTACATGATGGTCGCCGAGCCGGTCGAGCACGATCTGTGGCGGGCCTTCGTCAAGTCTGCGTCTTATGCCTGCCGGAATTCGGACATGGGCAGAAAGCTGTACCGGACATTTGCGGAGGCGGGGTTTCACGATATAAGGATTTCGGTTTTCGCGAACGCAGACGTAAATGGCCGTCTGTTGGGTATGGTTCACAACATGGCCAAATATGCAATGGAAAGCCGAATTCTGGACGCCGGCTCAATCAAGCAAGTTGTCGAACAGATCGAAAGAGCTCTCGACAGAGGAACCTACCTGTTGGTGTCCCCTCAATTCGTTGTGACAGGATTCAAGCCGAGTTAGGTCCGACCAATGATGCTGCCAGGCACCTGGAGACGACGAAGCTCTCCAACAGACAAAACAATGTTCCTATGCGCTGCGAACTCAACGTCTCCGTCGATTTTCCAGCACTTCTCCGCGCAAACAGACCCTGTCAATCCGGAACCCCTGCCCGTCTCAGCAGATCGGAATAGTGTTCTGTGCGTTCGGCATCCTGAATCGTCAGGATTTTCGTCAGGTCAGAAACCGTCCTGCCTGGGCTTTTCTCGACAAATGTCCTGCCATGCAGCCTCGCGTTTTCCATGTCATCCAATTCGACATAAACCGCCGCCAGCCTCGCGTGCCAGTCTGGAAAATCACCCCGATCCAGCGCCTCCCGGAACAGCTCGACGGCTTTGTCGAACTCTCCAACCATCTGGTAGCCATAGGCCTCGGTCGCAAGCAGCCAGGGCGGATGGATCGGGCTAACCTTCTTGGCCCTCTGCAACAGCTCAAGCCCCCGAGAAACATCACCGACAAGGATCAGTTGCCATGCCAGGCCGGACAGGGCCGACAGATCGCTGGGCGCGAATTTCAGCGCGATTTCTCTCAGCTCCAGCCCCTGCTCCACCTGCCCGTTCTCGATGTAATAGTTGCCAAGCTGTATGAAACAGCTGTGTTTCACCGGGTCCAGTTCGGCGCAGGCTTCCGCTAGGTTAAGCCACTTCTTTCTGTCAGCCTCCGGGTCATGCGACCAGCCGCGCCGCAATGCTTCACGATAGGTCCAAGCCTGCCCGGCAAGCGGTTCGGCCCAATTCGGATCCAACTGCGCCGCCGTTTCATACAAATGTCGTGCGCGCAAGTTGCTGTCTTCGCGAAACTTGAAGCCTTCCGACAGTGCTTCGAAATTGGTCAGCCACGCCTCGATGTCTCTGGTTCCGCCACTGAGATATCCGGCAGTATCGCCATGCGTCAGTTCGATCTGCAAGCCGACAAGAACATTACGTACGATGTCATCCTGCAGTTCAAGAAAATGCGACAGGTTCCGGTCATACCGTCTCGACCAAACAGTAGACGCATCCTGGCCCGAAGAAACCTCGACAAAGATTCGCAAAGAAGACCCGTCGCGCTGTACCGATCCGGTCATGACATGGCTGACCCCCAGTTCAGCAGCGATAGCCGCAATGTCAATTTCCCGGTTCCGGTACCGCGCCGCCGTGTTTTCCGCGATGGTCAGCAGTTCCGGAACCCGCGACAGTGCCACGTTGACATCCGAGCTGAGCCCGGCCACGAACGGCTCGATCTCGGGGTCGCCGGACAGGTTCCTGAAAGGAATGACAGCGATCGAAGGCGGGTCAGCAAAAAGTGCATCCTCCTCTCGAGTGGGTGACTTGCGGATCATCAAAGCAGCGATGATCGCCAGAACAACCAGTACTCCCAGTATCACGTGAAACCTGCTGTTTCCCCTGTGCTGTAACCTGACTGATTCCTTTTGCGGCTCTTCGGCCACCACGACGGGGGCTGCCAGCTGATAACCCTTGCCGGGAATTGTCAGCACAAGCTGCTTACCCACGTCACCAAGCGCGTCTCGAATATCGCAGATGCTGTGGGCCAGCGTATCGGCCGACGCGATAGTGTCGGGCCAGACGGCATTCAAAAGCGCCTGTCTTTCCACCGGCTTCCCGGCACTCCGCACCAGGAAGGCCAGAACATCGAAGCTTTTTGGACGCAGAGAAACCTTACGACCGCCGCTAAAGAGTTGACGGCGCATCAAGTCCATTTCGAATTCGCTGAAAACGTACCTCACTCGGGTCTTGCTCCTTCCTGTCAGGCCGGACGCATAAAGTGATATTACACCGAAAATCCCGTCTTTTCACTTTTCCTGTTCACACCCGCGCTCTCAGGGTCCGTTGATTTCACGAGGTTTCATGGAATTTCGTTTGCCCCCCGGCGTCGGCTGCCCCGAGACTGGATGCCATTCCTAGATAACCCGCGAAAGGACGACAGATGCTGGATTCTCTGCCCGCTACCGCAATCGTACCATCCTGCGCCATCATCGCATTCGCCGCAGCACTGTCCCTGAATTCGGCGCCGCGCCGCAGCCACTCCCCAGGTTTCGGCAGTTGCACCAAGACCGAATGCGCACCGGGCATCGCGGTCGAGGTGCCTTCACGCGATAAGGCTCAGGCCTACTTCCGTTGCGCTAACAAAGCCACCAGAACTGTGCTGTCCCCAATCGAGGCGCAGGGTTGCGCGACGAAATACCTCGAATTCAAGCTTTCATTTCTGCCGAATATCTCGCTGGAAGACTTTGAGGCGATGTCCCCGATCCAGCGCTCCGAGACCAACCGGCTCAGCTATCTGCTCTATCTGAAATGGCAAAAACAAAAGCTTGCCGAAAGGTTGTTGAATGCACGGGCCAGTCCCTAGCCCTTACACAAGAAAACCTCAGATTGATCTGATTTTCTAGAAACTGGCATGCTGGTCCTGCAAACGACCTTTCTCATCCCGCATTGGTCCGAGCGAACCCTGCAAGAAATTCCCTTGCACTGATCCAGCGGGATTCGCCACCCGAACCCGATGCGATTGATGAAGATAATTCCACTCACCACACGCCGTCTGTCACGCTGGAAGTTTACGCACACTTTTTCGAAGGGCTGGAAGACGTCCAGCCCCTCGATATGGCCGCATGAGAATTGCCTATCTGAGGCACGGTTTACTCGCGCGCAATCTCAAAAACGCAGGCTGTGAATGTCCGAGAAAACGTTTCAAGATCACAAGCGTCGCCTTTAAGACGAGTTTCTTGCAGCGCGATTCAAGCCGCTGACGCGGTCACTACCAGCACAACTAAACCCTTATTTACAAAAGAAAAAAGGGGCTCTTCCGAAGCAATTCGGAAGCGCCCCTTTTCATGGTACCCAAGGCCGGACTCGAACCGGCACGCCCGCAAAGGCGGGGGATTTTGAATCCCCTGCGTCTACCATTCCGCCACTTGGGCCACGAACACTGGATTAGCGTCCGAATTGAGGAAGGTCCAGAGGCAAAAATCAGCAATTGCCTATTGCAGATGTTGACGGCTCGCGATCCGCATGATTTGCCCTGCAGTCGAGATTGATTGGTGGAAACGGAAACCCGATGCTGCGCTCTCTTTATGACCGGACAATTCGTCTGGCGGAACATCCGCACGCCATGTGGGCGCTTGCCGCGGTTGCTTTCATAGAAAGCTCGGTTTTTCCGATCCCGCCTGACGTGCTGATGATTCCGATGATTCTGGCCCGCCCCTCACGAGCCTGGCTGATTGCCTCGGTCGCCCTGGTCGCGTCGGTTCTTGGTGGATTGCTGGGCTATGCCATTGGCGCCTTCTTTTATGACAGCGTCGGCCAGCCAATATTGCAGGCCATGGGCAAGGCTCAGGCGATGGAGGAGTTCAACACCCGCTTCAACGATTTCGGTTTTTGGGCGGTGTTGACTGCGGGTGTGACCCCGTTCCCCTACAAAGTCATCACCATTATGTCAGGCTGGACAGGAATGCCACTTGGAACTTTCATTGCAACTTCGATCCTAGCCCGCGCGCTTCGGTTCTTTGTGCTTGCAGGGCTGTTGTGGGGTTTTGGTGAGCCAATCCGAGATTTCATCGAAAAAAGGCTCGGTCTGGTTTTCACATTGTTTATCGTGCTTCTGATCGGTGGTTTCATGCTGGTGAGATACCTATGACCAACAAAAAAAACCTTATCATCTTAGCCGCACTCGGGTCCGCGGCGATGCTTTTGGGGGCGTGGGGGTTTCAGTATTTCGGCGGCATGGCTCCCTGTAAGCTATGCATCTGGCAGCGCTATCCTCATGGAGCAGCTTTTTTGATTGGCGGCGTGGCGCTCGCCCTGCCCTCGCTTCGCTCCTTACCTTATGCAGGTGCGTTCGCCGCACTGACGACAGCTGTTATCGGGCTTTATCACACCGGGGTTGAACGCGGTTGGTGGGAAGGTCCGACAACCTGCACATCCGGAGACATCGACGGCCTGTCGGCGGAACAGTTGATGGAGCAAATCATGGCGGCGCCACTGGTACGTTGCGACGAAGTGCCGTGGGAATTGTTCGGGCTATCCATGGCCAGCTGGAACGCGGTTGTCTCAATGGGGCTGGCCGCAATCTGGCTTGCAGCCGCCCGCGCCAGATAGCGCCAATTTCAGGCTTCCAGTTCTGCATCCCAATACAGAAAATCCATCCAGCTGTCGTGCAGGTGGTTGGGAGGGAACTTGCGCCCGATATTTCGCAACTCTTCGGCCTGTGGCTGGCGCGGCGGTTTGCGCAATGTCATCCCGGCGCGTTTGAGCGATTTCGACCCTTTGCGCAGATTGCATGAACTGCACGCAGCTACCACATTCTGCCAACTTGTAACCCCGCCCGCCGCACGCGGAACGACGTGATCAAAGGTCAGATCCCCTTTTGCACCGCAATACTGACAGCGGAATTCATCGCGCAAAAATAAATTAAAGCGCGTGAAGGCCACGCGCTTTTGAGGTTTCACATAGTCTTTCAGCACAACCACCGACGGTATTCGGATCACTGTGCTGGGACTGCGGACAACTTCGTCGTATTCCGCCACGATATCCACCCTGTCAAGCCAGGCGGCCTTGATCGCTTCCTGCCAGGGCCAAAGTGACAGGGGATAGTAGGATAAAGGCCGATAATCCGCGTTCAGAACCAACGCCGGATGGTGTTTCAACGCACCGGGTTCCCTGACAAATTCGGTCCTGAAGTCTCCGTCCATCACAGACTCGCTCCTCGCTCTCTACTGCCCGTTCGTGACACCAGAGCGGGGAGCACCCGCCCCAGCCTTACCTTGACTATATATCGTGTCAAAACTCTGACAAGCCCAGAGTTTCTACAATATGTCGAAGAAAGAATACTGTACTTCGGCAACAAGCGGGTGACAGTTATCCACAGCTTGCCCAGTATCCCCTAAGCAGGATATGTGAGTGATCATGTCCTGGTTCATCCGCTTCAACAAACCCTATGACGTGCTGCCACAATTCACCGATCGCGGCAGCGTCGCATCGCCGCGCCGGACCCTGTCGGATTTCATCGACTTGCCTGGCGTCTATCCCGCCGGACGTCTCGACCGGGACAGCGAGGGACTGATGCTATTGACGGATGTCGGCAGGCTGCAAGCCCGGATCGCGGACCCGAAACACAAAACATCCAAGACCTATTGGGTTCAGGTCGAGGGACTTCCCGACAACGCCGCATTGTCCGTTTTGAGACAGGGGGTCGAACTGAAAGATGGCTTGACGCGACCAGCCAAGGCCCGCCTGATCGGAGAGCCGATGAATCTTTGGCCGCGCAACCCGCCAATCCGGGTCAGGAAGTCCGTGCCCGACAGTTGGATCGAACTGACCCTTCGTGAAGGCCGAAATCGGCAGGTGCGCCGCATGACCGCCGCCGTCGGTCACCCCACCCTGCGCCTTATCCGGTATAGTATCGGAGAGTGGACACTGGATGATCTCGCTCCCGGTGCTTGGGAAGCCCTTCCCCTTCCAGCTTCGGTCGCACGAAGACCGGACAACCACGAAAAGACAAGGCGATGACCAGCAAGACGGGCTTCTTTCTGGTTCGAAATACCCTGGGGGTGAATTGCCCAAAGGACAAGAGGGGCAGCGCCCCTCATCCTCTCCAGCGGATTACAAGCCCAGCTTGTCGCGCATGAACGCCAACGCCACACTCAGCCCATCCGTAGCAATACCGTGACCGGTGCCTTTCATCACATGCGCATATACTTCCTTGAACCCCGCGCCTTGCAGTGCCTCGGCGGCCTCTGGCAGGGATTGTGGCGGCACGACATCGTCGGCATCGCCATGAACAAGAAGAACCGGCATCCGGCTGACCACTTCGTCGACCAGAATGTCGGGCTCCAGCAGCCGTCCGGAAAAGGCCACGATCCCTGCCACCGGATCTTCGCGGCGCGGCGCCACGTGCAGGCTCATCATCGTGCCCTGACTGAACCCGAACAGAACGACCTGTTCGGGCAATAGATCCTCATCCACCATAAGTGCGTCCAGAAAGGCGTTGAAATCCTCCACAGCCATTTCCATGCCACGACGCGCCTCTTCCTCGGACGAGCCGTCAATCCACGGAATCGGAAACCACTGAAATCCAAATGGCATCCCCGGAATGGATTCGGGCGCATCAGGTGCGACGAACAGCGTATCCGGCAAATGCTCTCCCAACACATCTGCCAGCCCCAGCAAATCGGCCCCATTGGCTCCGTATCCGTGAACGAACACGACAGCCGAGCGCGTGCTGCCAGAAACCGGCTCTTTGCGGCCCGCATTCAAAACCCGTGTCATCTGATCCCTTCCCTGTCCTTCGCCACGCGGTAATAGGCCCACAACACACGGGCTGCAACCGACCGCCACGGGGACCAGGCTTCGGCCATTTGCCGCAGTTGTTTCTCTGTTGGCCGTTCCGAAAGGTCATAAAGAACGCGCGCAGCCTCCTGAAGTGCCAGGTCGCCCGGTGCAAAGACGTCCGCACGTCCCAGAGAAAACATGGCGTAAATCTCGGCCGTCCAGGCTCCGATGCCCGGAACTTCGGTCAGAGTTGTGATGATTTCCGCATCTGATGCTGAACGTAAGGCGTTGTAATCTATACGCGCCTCAGCCAAAGCGCGGGCATAGCGGATCTTCTGTCGGCTCAGGCCTGCGTTTCGCAAGTCGTCGTCGGTCGCCCACATGATCTTGCGCGGCCCAGTGAGTCTGGCCTGCCTAAGCCGGATCCAGATCGCGTTGGCTGATGCGACACTGACTTGCTGGCTGACAATCGCGCTCAGTAACTGCGCAAACCCGTCTGGCCTGCGACGTAGTGGCAGGGGACCCGTCAGTTCCATCGCACGCGCCATACGCGGGCATTGACCCGCCAGCCAGGCCGCCCCTTCGGCGACACAATCAGACGTTTCGATTATCCGGCCGGTGCTCATCCGGACACTCCGTTTCAAGGGACGCAACGTTTCACAGGTTAAGGTGCGCCACAGCACATTCAACCCGCTTGTGAACCTTTGGATTCGCCGGTACGGATCTGGCCATGACAATGGCGGCCCAATATCAAGACAACAGCCTTGCCAAAAGGAACGTGATCGTTCTGGTGGCAGCGCAGGCTATTTTGGGCGCGCAGATGCCAATGGTTTTCATTGTCGGTGGCCTGGCCGGGCAGTCTCTTGCCAGCAACCCTTGTTTGGCCACCCTGCCCATCTCGCTGATCGTTCTGGGCTCGATGTTGGCGGCCACACCGATATCCGCGATCATGCAGAAATGGGGCCGGAAAGCCGGATTTCTCGTCGGCGCCACCGCCGGTTCTATGGGCGGTGCAGTCGGCGCCTATGGCCTTTATCTTGGCTCTTTTCCGGTTTTTCTGGGCGGCAGCCTGTTGACCGGTGTCTATATGAGCGCGCACGGATTCTATCGTTTTGCCGCCGCTGACACGGCCTCTGACGAATTCAGACCCAAGGCGATTTCTTATGTGATGGCAGGCGGCTTGGCTGCAGCGGTTATCGGGCCGCAGATCGTAAAACTGACGTCGCAAGCCTATGTCGTTCCATTTCTCGGTACATATTTTGCGGTCATCATGCTGAATGTTATCGGCTCCGGGCTGTTTCTGTTCCTGAACATCCCCAAGCCTTCGGCACCTTCTGATGACGCGCCACGTGGCCGGACTCGGCTGGAGCTGCTTCGAACCCCGCGCATCGCCGTCGCCGTTATTTGTGCCATGGTGTCTTACGCCCTGATGAATCTCGTCATGACCTCAACTCCCCTTGCGGTCGTGGGTTGCGGGTTCTCTGAAAGCAATGCGGCAGACGTGGTGACCAGCCACGTCCTTGCCATGTACGTTCCCAGTTTTTTCACCGGGCATCTGATTGCGCGCTTCGGCGTGAAAAAGATCGTTTCCTGCGGACTCGCTATTCTCGCAGGTGCCGGTCTTGTCGCGCTGCAAGGTGTGAATCTTGGTAACTTCTTTGTCGCCCTCATCCTGCTGGGCATTGGTTGGAATTTCGGGTTCATCGGCGCGACCACGATGCTGGCTGGCGCACATGACATAAATGAGCGTGGGCGGATGCAGGGGCTCAATGATCTGCTGGTGTTCGGTGGGGTAACACTGGCATCCTTGTCGTCAGGCGGGTTGATGAACTGTTCGGGCGGCTCGCCGGTCGAAGGCTGGACAGCGGTCAACCTTGCCATGGTGCCGTTGTTGACATTGGCAGGTGGGTCTTTGATCTGGCTGACGCTGAGCGGCCGTGATTCCGTAAGGTGATCCGGACTATGATCACGGTTTGGGATGGGCGGCCGCCAGCCTTGGCAACGCGAAAACCGATCAAACATCCGTGAATAGCCAAGTTTCGTTTCGATGACCACGATCAGGAAGGTACCCTGATCAGATTATCCGTCTGTATTTCAGGGAGTTCGAAATGAACAAAGCCGCATTGCCGTTTTTGGCGCTTGCCTTCATGGGCCCAGCAGTTGCTGAAACCTATCATGTCGACCCAAGCCACACGGAAATCCGCGTATATTACAACCACGCAGGTATAACCGAACAATCCGGCGAGTGGACGGGAGTTTCAGGAACAATCGAATTCGACCCGAATGACGTCACCGCTACAATGGCGACCATCACGGTCGATGCCGCAAGCGTTTCGACAGGTGTCACAGCTCTGGACGACGATCTGAAAAGCAAGAACTTCTTTGAGGTGTCGGCGTTCCCCAAAATGAACTTCGTCTCGACGTCCGCAGTTCAGACCGGCGCCGATTCCCTCAGGCTGACCGGTGATCTGACCATAAGGGACGTGACGGCACCGATCATTCTGGACGTTCGCTTGACGTACATGGGAACCAACCCGATGGGCGCCTTTTTTGACTACTACAGCGGCGACTGGGTCGGGGTGCACGCTACAAGTACCTTGCTGCGCAGCGACCTTGGTGTCGGGCAATACGCGCCCCTGATTTCCGATGAAATCAGGCTAGAAATCTCGGCAGAGATGAAAGCGGGCGGCTGGAACTGATCTACCAACGACCGGTAGAAGCAACCCACATCAGTGATGCCCTTCGGTGAAACTCGCTTTGGCCAAGGGTCCCTTCCGAGACGCGGCGCGGTTCATTCAGCACCTGTTTCAGGATGGCCTCAGACTGCCACCCACACAACAGCGCCGGTCGTGCCTGCGTTGACACGTCAACACGACGTTGGCGGGCGCGGTGCAACCGGTCCAAAGCCCGTTGCGCCAGAGTCTGGATACCTTTCGTTGTCCCATCCAGCAAAGGGATGCGTCCGCGCACCTCAAGCTCTGGAATGGCCCGAAACCAGTTCGCTACGCCAGTGGCAAAAGCATAGTCGCGCACAACATCTTCTTTGGCTCCTCCCAGTATACGGGCGGCGACCCAGACCAGCGTACCAGTGGTGTGATCAAGATAGGTGGCGAAATGCTCGGCGTCCACAAAGGCATCTTTATATATATCCCAACGCCTTACCGCGACATATTCATCCATTTCTCCGGCAAGATCGGCGGGCAGGATCGAGGCCAAAGGCGTCACCACCTCGTGCCGCTTGACAGGTCTCCCCTTCGCGATTTCTTCCAGGGCGTCACGCCACCATTGCAGGCGCATCTCGGCAATCATCGGCTCTTGCGTGACCCAAGGCGCGCGGGCGACCTCGACGTTCAGTGCATAAAGCGGAAACAGCACCCGACGCGCGTAAACCGGTGCTGCCATGGTCGCGAGAAACCGATCGGGATCGGCCCGTTGCACCAACGCCGCGCACGCGTTCAGGTCGTCGTCAAACGTCACGTCCTACTCCGCCGCGCTTGCCTGCGCGCCACAATCGCGTACCAGTTTCCACTGGATCGCTTCGAGCAACGCCTCGAAAGAGGCATCAACTATGTTGGCGCTGACACCCACCGTTGACCAGCGCCGCCCCTTGCCGTCCTCGCTGTCGATGATGACCCGTGTTACCGCCTCAGTTCCGCCCTGGGTGATACGCACCTTGAAATCGACCAGATGCATGTCATCCAGGACCTCTGAATACCGTCCCAGGTCCTTGGCGAGCGCCTTGGCCAGCGCATTCACCGGCCCCCGGTCGCTGCCATTTTCGTCAAGGGACTCGCTTACCGACAGTTTCTTTTCACCGTCAACTTTCACCACGACAACGGCCTCGGACAGGCTGACCATCTTATTGTACTTGTTCTTGCGGCGCTCAACGGTGACTTTATACCGCTTGACCTCGAAAAACTCGGGAAGCTGCCCCAGCTCCTCTCGCGCCAGCAGCTCGAACGAAGCCTGCGCGGTGTCATAGGAATAACCCTCGGCCTCGCGCTCTTTGATCCGCTCCAGAATCCGTCCCAGGGCCGAGTCGCCTGGCTCAACCGCCAGTCCGGCCTCGTTCAACCGTTTTCGCAAGTTAGACTGACCGGCCTGGTTCGACATCGGGATGACGCGGGAATTGCCAACTGTCGAGGGGTCAACATGCTCGTATGTCGACGGGTCTTTGAGTATCGCGCTGGCATGCAAGCCCGCCTTGTGGGCAAAGGCCGACGCACCCACATAAGCCGCCTGTTTGGTCGGTACCCGGTTCAGGATTTCATCCAGCATCCGGCTGATCCGCGTCAAACCGGCAAGCGCTTCGTGGCTCACACCAGTTTCGAAGGTTGAAGCGTAAGGTTCCTTGAGCAACAGCGTCGGGATCAATGCGGTCAGATTGGCATTGCCGCAGCGTTCGCCCAACCCGTTCAGAGTACCCTGAATCTGCCGCGCGCCTGAATCCACGGCCGCCAGCGAACAGGCCACGGCGTTTTCGGTATCGTTGTGCGTGTGGATACCCAGCCGATCACCGGGAAGACCGGCAGCAATCACTTCGGCCACGATCCGCCCCACCTCGGAGGGTAATGCGCCGCCGTTGGTATCGCATAACACCACCCAGCGGGCCCCCATCTCCAGCGCCGCGCGACAGGTCGCAACGGCGTAATCCGGGTTGTCTTTATAGCCGTCAAAGAAATGTTCGGCGTCAAACAACGCCTCGCGCCCCTGCCCCACGATATGCGCCATCGAGGCCCGGATATTCTCGATATTCTCCTCCAGCGAAATGCCAAGCGCATGAGTCACGTGATAGTCATGCGCCTTTCCGACCAGACAGACCGCCCGAGTGCCCGCATTCATAACTGCCGCAAGAACATCGTCGTTTTCCGCCGACCGACCCGACCTTTTGGTCATCCCAAAGGCCGTCAACCGCGCCTTGGTGGTCGGAGCGGCATCGAAAAACGCGCTGTCGGTCGGGTTCGCACCGGGCCAGCCGCCTTCGATATAGTCGATGCCCAGAACATCCAGCGCCTGCGCAATCCGCATCTTTTCAGCCGTCGAAAACTGCACACCCTGCGTCTGCTGCCCGTCGCGCAGCGTGGTGTCGTAGAGATAGAGGCGTTCCTTGGTCATCAGACCTCCTCCAGCTTGGCGGCATCAAAACCGGCGCAGGGCACCAGCTCAACACTGTCCTTGCTCATCCGGACTTCAAGCCCAGCCGCAACATAAGCTGCTTTCAAGCGATCAACTTCCGAGAAGTCCTTGCTTTGCATCGCGGTTGCACGTGCTTTTGCCAAACGATCTGCATGGGCGGTCAGGTCGACAGATGCGGTAGCTGCCCAGTCGCCCATCTGAGGTAAAAGCAAACCCAACAGTCTAGCACCTACGAGCAGCGCATCATACATCTTCGCGTTGTAGTAAGCGTGGAGAACATTAATCGCAGCCGCAGTGTTCAGGTCATTTGCCACTTCCCGTTCAACCGGCTCAATTCTGACATTGTCTAGTTCAGGCGTTGGAATAAGTCCCTTAGTTGCGGCCCGCCACTTGCGCAGCGTCGCCTCCGCCTCGCGCGCCTTCATCTCGGTCCAATCCATCGGCTTGCGATAGTGCGTCGACAGAAATACGAACCGGATCACCTCACCCGGAACGCCCTGTTCCAGCAGGTCGTGAACGGTAAAGAAATTACCCAGCGATTTGGACATCTTCTTGCCTTCGACCTGCAACATCTCGTTGTGCATCCAGACATTGGCGAACCGCCCCTCGGGATGGGCACAGCAGCTTTGGGCAATTTCGTTTTCGTGGTGCGGGAACATCAGGTCATTGCCGCCACCATGGATGTCAAAGCTTTCCCCCAACAACTCATGACTCATGGCCGAGCATTCGATATGCCAGCCCGGCCGCCCGCGGCCCCAGGGGCTGTCCCAACCCGGCAGGTCGTCGGTCGAAGGTTTCCACAATACAAAGTCCATCGGGTTTTTCTTGTAGGGCGCAACCTCGACCCGAGCACCCGCGATCATGTCGTCGACGGACCGGCCGGACAGTTTGCCATAATGTTCTTTCCACGAGTCCACTGCAAACAACACATGCCCCTCAGCGGCATAGGCGTGCCCCTTTTCGATCAGCACCTCGATCATCTCGACCATCTGGCCGATATACTGGGTTGCGCGTGGCATGTAATCGGGCTCCAGAGCACCCAACTGGCCCATATCATCCAGAAACCACTGAGTCGTTTCGGCGGTGATGTCACCAATCTTGCGTCCGGTTTCGGCTGCCCGCGCGTTGATCTTGTCATCCACGTCGGTGAAGTTGCGCACATAGGTCACGTGATCAGGGCCATAGACATGGCGCAACAACCGATAGAGAACATCAAAGACCACCACCGGCCGTGCATTGCCCAGATGCGCCCGATCATAGACGGTGGGGCCACAGACATACATCCGCACATTGTCGGAGTCGATCGGAACGAATTCTTCTTTCTTCCGGGTCCGGGTGTTGTGCAGTTTGATCGTGGTCATCGGGTCTAGTCCTCAACAGCATGCGCAAGCGCCTTGGCGCGGGCTTAGCAACTTGTCTCAGGGATGAAAACGAAAGAAACCGGCCCGCCTGAAAGTTCAGCAGGTAATGCAGCAGATAATGATGCAAATGCTCCGGTTCATGAGTTCTGGATACCTCGCAAGTTCGCCCAGATCAAGTTGCCGCTCAAAACATGCGAATTACTGCCCGCTATGCTAAGCTGCTCAGCAGGTCTTTTGTCAGGAGCGAGGAAATTTGCCAATGTTCACGAAGGGACCCCTGTTCGATACCTTGCCGCCCGGCTTGCAGCGGCAAATCAAGGAAGCGAATGCAAAATACACCAGCAGTGAAGTGAAGAACTTGGACAAGGAATGCGCCAAGCTGGTCATCGACCTCCGGGTGAAACAAAAGAAATTCGACACCGACGTCAAAAAAAACCTGAACGAACTCGACACGGCCATTACCAGAGTCGAGAATCAGCGCGGTGCTCTAGTAACCTGCACAACACAGATTTATGGGCATGAGAAGATCATCGCAAAGCACATGACGGCGTTGAAAAAAGCACATGCGGCAGGTGACGTTAAAAAGTGCAAGACAATTGAAGACAAAATCAAAAAACAAACAGAATCCTATCACAAAACCATGAAGGAGGCGTCCAAGATATCGTCATCGATCGAAACCGACCTGGCAGACGCCGTCAAGTTGATCGAAGCTTTCAAAACCGTTGCCAACATCATCCCGGTATCGCGCATGGTAATCAAATCTACTCTGTGAAGATCAAACCTGGGCACCACACAAGCATATCTTTTTTTGAGTTTCCCAATCCGTCCTCGTGAGATTGACGAATCAAAGCGGTCCTGCCCCTCTCTGTCGAATTACCAAGGGAGCGGATCATGAAACTGTCACATCGAATTACTCATCTGACCGGAGGTGGTTCGGATGGCTGGGAGGTTTTCTATCGGTCACGCCGGATGATTGCCGAGGGAACATCGGTGACCGAACTGACAATCGGTGAGCACGACATTCGCACACACCCTTCGATACTCAAGGTCATGAACGATTCGGCGCTTGGTGGGCATACCGGGTATGCCATGGTGCCGGGAACAGCGTTGTTACGCGATACCGTAGCCGCACGGGTGCAAGCCCGAACAGGCGTGGCGACGACACGAGACAACGTGTTGATCACACCGGGTGGTCAAGCGGCGCTGTTTGCCGCCCACACTGCGGTCTGCAATCCCGGCGATACGGCTCTCTATCTCGATCCCTATTACGCAACCTATCCCGGCACCATTCGCGGCGTGGGTGGCGTTGCAAAGGCGGTCAAGACCCGCGCCACAGACGCCTTCCAACCCCGAGCAACGGATATTGATTCAGCGGCAGAAGGCGCCGTTTCCCTTCTGATCAACTCCCCAAACAATCCTACCGGTGTGGTTTATTCCCGCGAGACGATCAATGCGATTGCCGAAGTCAGCAAAGCCAGAGATCTATGGCTGATTTCGGACGAGGTCTATGACACCCAGGTCTGGAAAGGTGAACATGTCTCACCTCGCTCCCTGCCCGGTATGGCCGAACGCACGCTGGTTGTCGGGTCGATATCAAAATCGCACGCGATGACCGGGTCACGCTGCGGCTGGATCGTGGGGCCAAGCGACGTTATCGGGCATCTGATTAACCTTGCCACACACACGACTTACGGCGTGCCGGGATTCATACAGGACGCAGCCAGCTATGCACTGGCTGCGGGTCAAGAGCTGGAAGACGAGATTTCGGCCCCTTTCCTGCGTCGCAGAGCCTTGGCGCAAGAGATATTGGCGCGTCAAAACGCGATTCTCCCAGTGCCTTCACAGGGGGCCATGTATCTTATGCTCGATATCCGGGCGACCGGGTTGAGTGGCGAATCTTTTGCAAATGCGTTGCTGGACACCCACAGAATCGCGGTCATGCCCGGAGAGAGCTTTGGGCAAGCCGCAGCAGGGCATATCCGCGTTGCAATGACAATCGAGGACGCGGCATTTGTACGCTCGCTGGAACAAGTTTGCAGATTCGCTGCCACGCTGACGCAACAACGTGCGGCGGTGTGATTGTCGGAGAAGGTCAGAACCGGAATGTTGTTCGTAGATTGAAGGTATTTGTCCCAAAATCGCCTGACGCGCCGTTCAAGTCCTTGAAGTCGTGATGCAACGCCTCGCCGCTGATTACCAGCCGGTCAGTGATGGGGTATGCAACGCCAATGCCATAGACGGCCGCGTTATCGCTGTTGCCCGAGGTATGCGCACGCGCTGCTCCAAGGACGACATAGCCCAGGGCCGAGCCGAAATCATAACCGCCGCGCAGCTTAAGACGGCTGATATCGTCAATATCCCCACCCCCGGCACCCAGATTGATGTTGGCATAGTTATATTCCAGTTCGCCACCGACCACGAACCTGCCGAAATCGTAGTCGTAGCCGATATGAGGACCGAAATTGAAGTCATTCCCGCCAAGGCTTCCCGGCCCGGTCGCATCCGTATAACCGAAACTGAATCCGCCATACACACCAGTCCAGTCCTCAGCCGTTGCCGGTGTGACAAAACCGAGCAACAGGATTGCCAATGCTGCGGAGATGACTTTCATCTTCCTTCCTTCTGGTCCTCGGCATCGCATGACCGCGATGCCGAACTTTCCAAATCTTCAACTACTTACGTGGGCAACCTGCCCGGGGCTTTCAATACAACGATGCAAATCACCGACCTTTGCTTCAACCATAACAGATTCGGTAATCACCGTGGGTAAATTCCTGTAAACCGACCAATTTCGTAGTCGCAAACAGAACAGATCGAGTCGCGCACATAGGCCTAATGTCCTGACAGGCGTGGATGGAGAAATTAATGCAGGGCGAGCAGTCGAAAATCTGCTTGGTTAGTCGGACGATCGGCGCCGACCGGGGCCGTGCCGCGCGTGGAAGGCCGTGAAAGCTGTTTTCATTCAGCACCTTCCACAACACTACACGGAAAAAAATTTATGAACGATCAATCCCGTAGCTCCTCTCGCAGCGGTGGCCGTGCAGCCCGTCGCGCCGCCCGCGCAACCTCTCTTCCCGAACATATGCGCCCCGTCCGCCCGGGTCAGGAAGGCGGCTGGCTGAAACCTCTGACGCAAGAGGGAATGGAGCGCATTCACCGTGCGGCGCTGGACGCTCTGGAACAAATTGGCCTGGCCGATGCGCCGCAAAGCGGCATCGATTATCTAGTGAATGCCGGATGCATCCTGGGCGACGATGGCCGCATTCGCTTTCCCCGCGCCCTGGTCGAAGACACGATTGCCAGGGCCAATCGGTCGGTAACTCTTTATAGTCGCGATGGAAAAACCGATCTGAACCTGTCGGGCAACCGTGTCCACTATGGCACTGCGGGCGCTGCGGTTCACATGGTGGATGTCGAGGGGCGCAACTATCGCGACTCGACCGTTCAGGATCTGCACGATGCCTCACGGATCTGCGAAAACCTGGAAAATGTCCATTTTGTACAACGCCCCATGGTATGTCGTGACATTTTGGACAATCGCGAGATGGACCTGAACACGATCTACGCCTGCTGTTCGGGAACGTACAAACACGTCGGAACGTCGTTCACCGATCCCAGCTATGTCGCCCCGGCGATGGAAATGCTGCACATGATCGCGGGCGGCGAGGACAAATGGCGTGAGCGGCCATTCGTGTCGAACTCGAACTGCTTCGTCGTGCCACCGATGAAGTTCGCCACCGAAAGCTGTCAGGTGATGGAGGAGTGCATCAAGGCGGGCATGCCGGTGCTGCTGCTGTCTGCGGGCATGGCGGGTGCGACCGCCCCTTCGACAGTTGCCGGCGCGATTACACAGGCCACCGCCGAGTGCCTGGCGGGTCTCGTCTATGTGAACGCTGTCAAACCCGGCGCGCCGGCGATCTTTGGCACCTGGCCTTTCGGGCTGGATTTGCGAACGGGTGCGATGACGGTCGGATCGGGAGAACAGGCATTGCTGAGCGCGGGCTGCGCGCAGATGCACAAGTTCTATGACCTGCCCGGCGGCGCGGCTGCGGGGGCATCGGATTCCAAGATGCCCGATATGCAGGCCGGGTGGGAGCAGATGTGTTCGAACGTCATGGCCGGGCTGTCGGGGCTGAACATGGTCTATGAGGCGGCAGGCATGCATGCCTCGCTGCTGGGTTTTTGTCACGAGTCACTCATTCTGAGCGACGATTTGATCGGACAAGCCTTGCGCTGTGTACGCGGTATCGAAGTGACCGACGAAACTCTGGCGCTGGATCAGATGGCCGAAGTTTGCCTTGGCGGCCCCGGCCACTATCTGGGCACCGACGCCACGCTGAGCCGGATGCAGATCGACTATGTCTATCCTGCGCTTGGTGACCGAACCTCGCCCAAGGAATGGGCGGAACGCGACAAGCCCGACCTTATTGCAAAAGCGATAGCACGCAAGGAAGCGATCCTTGCCGAGCGGTCTCCGGCCCGGTTCGACGCGACATTGGACGCAAGCATTCGCGCCAAGTTCAACATTCACTTGCCGTCGTAACCTGTTGAAAAGAAGCAGCCGGAGCGATCCGGCTGCCCTATTTGCGTGTGAGTTACCCGTCGGTTGCAGGTATCAGACCTGCCTGCTGCGCCACGGCAACTTCGTCGCGATCCAGCGCGCCGTCACCATTGGCGTCCATGGTCGAGAATTGATCGGCACCAATCTCGGGAAAGACGGCCTGCACTTCTTCGATTGTCAGAACACCGTCGCCATTGGAATCGGCACCGGATTGAGCAAAGGCGATGGTCGGGATACTGACGACCAGCGCGGCCAGATATTTCAGGGTCATTGCGGTTTCTCCTGATTAAAAGGAATTGTTGACGTCCGGACGAAGCCAACAAAACCGCTATCCCGTTCTGTGTCAGCACCGACGCCCTTGGCGGGCAATTTCAAGCCAAAGCCCGCGAAAGCCGCCAGAGTCGTTCAGCAGCGTTCCGCACAACTGATGGTGGATTGGCCTTGTCGGCAATTCTTCCCTTACGAAAAAACCGAAAAGTGGCGCGATCTGGCCGATCATTTCGGTTTGAAAACAGAAAAAAAGGGGGCCGAAGCCCCCTTGTCGAGTTTCGCCGTCCAGGCTCATTACATTGACCGCCCGGTGTTTTTTTGCCTGCGGCCTGGACGTCGTCCAGGGCGAGCGCACCCGCCCCATGTGAGAGTGGGAAGGACCGATATTCCGTCCCACCCTGTTCCGGCCGAACATGGGCATGTTCCGCCGAGTGGGATGACGCGTCACGGGTAAGTCTTGGACTTGACTGTCATCCCGGGTGTGGTCGGGACCGGATCACCGAGGGAGATCCAAGCCCCTACACGCCGTCGCCGGCGCGATTCAGTTTAGTGGGTCACGAGCACCCGCTCGTAGATCCACAGGTGTTGCACTTCATGCAGGTGCCGTTGCGCACCAGCGTGTAGTTGCCGCATTCGCCGCAGGGGTCGCCCTCGTATCCCTGCATCTTGGCCTTGGTGCGGGCGTCCATGCCAGTTGCGGTCACGGTTTCGCTGACCACGACGGTTTCAGTCGCCTGCGCCTTGAACCCGGCCGCCGGCTCAGCCATGCCGCCAAAGGCGCTGGCACCGCCGTTGAACACCACCAGTTCTTGCGGCAACCTCTTGCGCAGATATCCCGTCGAACTGATTTGTTTCAGCACTTCCAGTGACTTGGAAGCCGCACTTTCACTAACCTCGGCAATGTTAGAGACGTTTTCATCCTCGCCCCGGCCCAGATCGTCAAAGGTGGCGCCTTCGGGCTTTACATGGGCCAGATCGGTGCGGTCGAGATAGCTGACCGCCAGTTCGCGGAAGATGTAGTCAAGGATCGACGTTGCGTTCTTGATCGAGTCGTTGCCCTGCACCATGCCTGCCGGTTCGAACTTGGTGAAAGTGAAGGCGTCAACGAACTCTTCCAGCGGAACACCGTATTGCAGGCCGACCGACACGGCGATGGCGAAGTTGTTCATCATCGCACGGAACCCGGCACCTTCCTTGTGCATGTCGATGAAGATTTCGCCAAGCTGACCATCTTCGAACTCGCCCGTGCGCAGGTACACCTTGTGTCCGCCCACGATCGCCTTTTGGGTATAGCCCTTGCGGCGATGCGGCAGCTTTTCGCGGTGGCTGCGGATGATTTCCTTGACCACCACCTTTTCGATGATCTTTTCGGCCAGCGTCACCGCTTTTTCCTGAGGCGAGCCGCTTTCCAGAATTTCGGCGGCTTCATCGTCGTCCTCGACCAGGGCCGCGGCCAGCGGCTGGCTGAGTTTTGAGCCGTCGCGATAAAGCGCGTTGGCCTTGATCCCCAGCGACCACGACAGCTCATAGGCTTTTTGACAATCCTCGATGGTCGCGTCATTCGGCATGTTGATCGTTTTCGAAATCGCGCCTGAGATGAAGCTTTGCGCAGCAGCCATCATTGTGATGTGGCTGTCGACATTGAGGAAACGCTTACCCTTTTTGCCGCAAGGATTGGCGCAATCGAAGATCGCATAGTGCTCGGGCTTCAGGTGCGGTGCACCTTCAAGGGTCATGGTGCCACAAACGTGGTCGTTGGCGGCCTCGATATCCTTGCGGGTAAAGCCCAGATGGCGGAGCAGATCGAAGGTCGGGTCGTTCAGCTTGGCCGCAGGAATGCCCAGAACACCGGTGCAGAACTCTTCGCCCAGTGTCCACTGGTTGAACACGAACCGGATGTCAAAGGCCGATTCCAGCGCTTCGTCCACCTTGCGCAGCTCGTTCGGGCCAAAGCCGTGGCCTGTCAGCGAAGTGTGGTTGATCCCCGGCGCGTTGCCGATGGTGCCGTGCCCGACGGCGTAAGACACGATTTCCTCGATCTGGGCCGAGGTGTAGCCCAGTTTCTCAAGCGCGGAGGGAACCGAGCGGTTGATGATCTTGAAATAACCGCCGCCGGCGAGTTTCTTGAATTTGACCAGCGCGAAATCCGGCTCGATCCCGGTGGTGTCGCAATCCATCACCAGCCCAATCGTGCCCGTCGGCGCAATCACCGTGGCCTGCGCGTTGCGATAACCGTTCTGCTCGCCCAGGCTCAGCGCTTCGTCCCAGGCGGACATGGCCAGATCAATCAGGCGCTTGTCGGGGCAGTTGGCATGATCCAGCGGCACCGGCTTGACGGCGAGCTTTTCGTAACCCTGGGTCACGCCTTGCGCCGCACGGCGGTGGTTGCGGATGACGCGCAGCATGTGATCGGCGTTTCGTTCGTAACCGGCGAATGGCCCCAGCTCGCCCGCGATCTCTGCCGAGGTGGCATAGGCAACTCCGGTCATGATCGCGGTCAGCGCGCCACAGATCGCGCGGCCTTCGACCGAGTCATAGCTGTAGCCCATGTTCATCAGCAGACCGCCGATATTGGCGTACCCCAGACCCAAGGTACGGAAATCATAGGACAGTTGCGCAATTTCCTTGGACGGGAACTGCGCCATCATTACCGAGATTTCCAGCGTCAGCGTCCAGAGGCGTGCTGCGTGCATATAGTCGTCGGCCTGGAAAACGCCATCCTTGAGGAAGGTCAGCAGGTTCATCGATGCCAGATTGCAGGCGGTGTCATCAAGGAACATGTACTCGGAACATGGGTTCGAGCCGCGGATCGGGCCGTCTGCCGGGCAGGTGTGCCATTCATTCACGGTGTCATGGTACTGGATGCCCGGATCGGCGCAGGCCCAGGCGGCATGGCCGACCTTTTCCCACAGGTCCCGCGCCTTGACGGTCTTGGCGACCTTGCCGTTGGTGCGGTTGATCAGCTCCCAGTCGGCATCTTTTTCGACCGCGGTCAGGAATGCGTTGGTGACGCGGATCGAGTTGTTCGAGTTCTGTCCCGAGACAGAGCTGTATGCCTCGCTGTCCCAGTCGGTATCATAGGTCGGGAATTCGATGCTGTCGTGGCCCTGCTTGGCGTAATCCAGCACGCGCTTGATGTATGTTTCCGGGATCGCGACCTTTTTCGCTTCGCGGATCGCGGTTTTCAGGCTGTCGTTTGTATTGGGATCATAAGCGTCATCAGCTGTGCCGTCCCAGCTGCGGATGGCCTCGAAGATACCGTTCAGCATCTTTTCGTGCATTTTCGATCCGGCTACGATCGAGGCCACCTTTTGCTCTTCGATCACTTTCCACTCGATAAACTGTTCGATGTCGGGGTGGTCCGCATCGACAATCACCATCTTCGCTGCCCGACGGGTGGTCCCGCCTGATTTGATCGCGCCCGCTGCGCGGTCGCCGATCTTTAGAAAACCCATAAGACCCGAGGACTTGCCACCGCCGGACAAAGCCTCGCCTTCGGCGCGCAGGTGGCTGAAGTTGGTGCCCGTGCCCGAGCCATACTTGAACAAGCGCGCCTCGCGCACCCACAGATCCATGATCCCGCCTTCGTTCACGAGGTCATCATCGACCGACTGGATGAAACAGGCGTGCGGCTGAGGATGCTCGTAGGCGGATTTCGATTTGGTCAGCTTGCCGGTCTTGTAGTCGACATAGTGGTGCCCCTGCGCCGGTCCGTCGATGCCATAGGCCCAGTGCAGTCCGGTGTTGAACCATTGTGGGCTGTTAGGTGCGGCGCGCTGGGTCGCCAGCATGTACCGCATCTCGTCGAAATAGGCGCGCGCATCGTCCTCGGTCGAGAAATAGCCGCCTTTCCAGCCCCAATAGGCCCAGGCGCCTGCGAGACGATCAAAGACCTGCTTGGACGATGTCTCACCTTCAAACTCGGCCCCGTCGTCCGGCACCGAACGCCAGAGGAATTCGGGGACGTCCTTTTCCTTGACCTTCTTCAGCCGCGACGGGACGCCGGCTTTGCGGAAGTATTTTTGTGCAATCACATCGCTGGCGACCTGGCTCCAGCGGGCAGGAACTTCGATATTGTCGAGACGAAAGACAATGGTGCCATCCGGATTTCGGATTTCGGAGGTTGCGGACACAAAATCCAGATCCGCATATGCATCCTGACCGGTCTTGGTGAATTTTCTTTCAATCTTCATGTCCGCCGCCCTAGCTTCTCAATCAACATGTCCCCGACCGATGGCCGAATTATCTTTCCGCGGGTGCTTGCCCACCCTGGAAACCGGTTCGAGACGCCAAAGAATTCCCGGCGCTGAAATTCACAGCGCGAAGTCGATAACCGACCACACGTTTCCTTGAATTGCTTTCCGTCCCTTGCCCGTTGCCTTTCTGGTCATTACCTACCAGATTTAGTGGCAACGCATCCGGCCCACACAATTTGGCGTATATATCCATAGAAGGTCAACGCCATTTTTGGCCCAAATTCGAATCTTTTTTGTTGACCCCCCAATTCACTCTCGCCCGGCCCGGCGACGTATCCGATTCCTCCACAAGTTGTTCACAGGCCAATACGACCGTGTCCAAACGCCTTCTGCGATTTTTTTCTTTGTTTTCAGGTCGGGTTATGTCGCGTACTGTTCGTGGCAGATACCGTCGAAGGCTCTGACAGGGTTCCGGGAATCACTATCGCCTGGCGATGCGGATGGTTCCATGCGCGGTTGATGACCTGTGACCTGAATTGGACCGTCGACCCATGCGCGCAGTATGTTTCCCCTTGTTCATGACCTTGATCGTGGCCTGTGCACCACAAGATATAGAGACATCGCGCAGCGCTTCTTATCCGGAATACCCCGAATCTCTCATCCGGGCGTTCGAGGCCGCATGTTCGGACACGGGCGAAAGAATTCTTCGCCCCAGCCGCACCTCAATTGAGTGCAGACAGTTGATGCCGCCCCAAACGACGGCCTATCTCATCCTCACATATGACGGCACGCCCGAGAAACTGCCGGAAAGCGTGATGCGCATGAGTGTCACCGAAATATCCGGCGGTCATCGGGTCGATACCGAGTTTTTTCTGGATATCCCGCGCAAGGATCGTGGCGTGACACGGGTCAGGATCGAAAGCGACAGGTTGGATCGAAAAGTTGCGCGACTGCTGCGGGCAACTGGTGGAACTTCTCTCTGACTGAAGTGTGGTCGGGGCGGCAGGATTCGAACCTACGACCCCCTGTACCCAAAACAGGTGCGCTACCAGACTGCGCCACGCCCCGGACCGTGCGCCTTCCTAGCGATGTGTTTCTGATTTGAAAAGACCTAACAGGGCCAGATTGCGGGCCCACCCGAAAAAATTTCGTGCCGCAAGCGGGTTCCCGGCGAAATTCCATAACGACGGGCCAGCCCAGCATTGATTTCGAACACCGCATATATGTCATCACCGCCAAAGATCGCGGTTTCGTCATGGGGGATTGCGTTCTCGTGAATCCGTTGCACGATTCCGGTTCGATCAACGAAAATCATATCCAGCGGAATCAACGTGTTCTTCATCCAGAACACGACCGGTTGCGGCGGGTCGAACACGAAAAGCATGCCCGAGCGATCCGGCATCTCTTCGCGGAACATCAGACCTTTGGACCGTTCCTGAGGTGTCACGGCAAGTTCGATGTTGAAGCGGATCTGAGAGGTGTCGTTCTTGAGGTCAAGCACCGTCGGCGCGCATTGCGCCAACGCGGTTTCGGCCCGGAGCGCCAGAAACAGCCCCAAAAACAGGAGTAGTTTCTTCAACACCGCGGAATCAATGGTCGACGGCCGCTTCCCAGGCCAGAACCTGGGCCGCCATTCGACCACGTTTACCGTCGATCACCCGCATGGCAAGCGCTTCGCCCGGCTGAAGATCGGAAAGCCCCGAACGGCGCAGGACTTCGATATGCAGAAACACATCCTCGTCACGACCGAATACGTTGGCAAAGCCAAAACCCTTGCCCTTGTCGAACCATTTCACACGCGCGGCTTCCAGCGGCGCCTGTTCAATCGCATCCGGTGAAAGGTCTGCAAAATCGGAAAGCAGCATCGATTCGGCCCGTTCGGGCGGTGCGATGGCAACAACCTCGACGGCCTGCACACCCCTGTCGGTGCGGTGGGTCATAATCTCAATGCCCGCCCCGTCGGCGACTGAACTCTGGCCAAAGTTCCTAAGTACGTTCACGTGCAACAAGATATCCGGCCCGCCTGCGTCGGACACGACAAATCCGTACCCCTTGGCGGGGTCGAACCATTTTACGTGTCCGCGGACTCGTTGCATGTTGTTCAAATCTTCCGGCACTTGCTTCCCAACGTGACTTCTGCCCATCCCATAGGCTGACGATGTGTATGGAATTGGTTGGTAAATTCAAGCTGAAAAACTCTAGCCTTTTCAGCGTTCTGCATTTCACGACACGCAAACGTCATGGATTTAACCTCTGCACTAACCACTCTGACACCATATCCTGTCGACGCCATACGAACCGATCATGCAACCGAAACGCGCCATCTGCCCAGAACTCGATTTCAGTCGGGACCAACCGGTATCCGCCCCAAAACGGAGGGCGCGGTGGATTGGGACCCAGCTTTGCCGTCACCTTCGCCACTTCTGCCATCAGGGCCGCTCGGCTGGACAATGGTTGCGACTGGCGCGAGGCCCATGCGCCCAATCTGCTCTTGAGGGAGCGCGAAGCGTAGTATTCGTCAGCCATTGGCCCCTCTTCGCGGGAAATGGTTCCACGAACGCGAATCTGACGTCGCAGTGATTTCCAGTGTATCACAAAGGCCGCTTTTCCGGCAGTTTCCAGTTCCTTCGCCTTGGCGCTTTCATAATTCGTATAAAAAACAAACGCATCAGGCTCGATATCTTTCAGGAGAACCATGCGCACATTCGGCAGGCCACTCGAATCCACGGTGGACAGCGCGATCGCGTTCGGATCGTTCGGTTCTGACTGTTCGGCCTCGTGCAGCCACCGGCCCGCTATTTCAAACGGATCGGCACCGGCAAAGATGCCATCACGCTCGCTCATTTCCATCCCCTTGAACGACTTGGCGGTGACCCTACGGCGAGAACTCCGCTCAAGCAATAGCCAGCGGCCTTGAAGCAATCAGACCAATGGCATAAACCACATCAACACAACGCGACGACAGGCGGAGAACCGAACATGTCAAATCAGTTGATGGCCGGCAAGCGCGGCCTCATCATGGGACTGGCCAATGACAAATCCATCGCGTGGGGCATCGCCCGCGCCTTGTCCGAGGCCGGGGCCGAGCTTGCATTCTCTTACCAGGGGGATGCATTGAAGAAACGGGTCGATCCGCTGGCCGCACAGCTTGGCAGTGAAATTGTCCTGCCCTGCGACGTGAGCGACGAGGACTCGATCGATGCTCTTTTTTCGGCATTGGGTGAAAAATGGGGGCAGCTGGATTTTGTCGTGCATGCCATCGGATTTTCCGACAAGAACGAATTGCGCGGGCGATATGTCGATACCAGCCGGGCCAATTTCAAACTGACTATGGACGTGTCGGTCTATTCCTTCACCGCCGTTATGCAGCGCGCCGAAAAGCTGATGACTGATGGCGGCAGCGCAATAACGCTGACATATTACGGTGCCGAACAGGTGATGCCGCATTATAATGTCATGGGCGTTGCCAAGGCAGCGCTTGAAGCATCGGTGAAATACCTGGCCGAGGATCTGGGCAAAGATGGAATCCGCGTCAATTCGATCTCGGCCGGCCCGATCAAGACGCTTGCCGCATCCGGCATCGGCGACTTCCGCTATATCATGAAGTGGAACGAGTATAACTCGCCGCTGCGCCGCAACGTAACAATCGATGACGTGGGCAAATCGGCGCTCTATCTGCTCAGCGATCTCAGCAGCGGCGTGACCGGTGAAAACCTGCACGTGGATTCGGGTTATCATATCGTCGGCATGAAGGCCGTCGATGCGCCCGATGTTGAAAAGGGATAACCGGCATGAGCGCCAAGGATCGACTGCCGCACGAAAAGGGCTTTCACATAAGCTGGGACCAGATTCACCGCGATTCCCGCGCACTGGCCTGGCGCCTGGACGGGCAAGGCCCGGATGACGGCGCGTGGCGCGCTGTGGTGGCAATCACCCGTGGCGGCATGGCGCCCGCGATGATCGTCAGCCGCGAACTGGATATCCGCACGGTCGACACGATCAGCGTCAAGTCCTATCACCATCAGGCCCAGGGTGAAGCCGAAGTGCTGAAATCGCCCGATGGCGAT
>NZ_JBXWSF010000008.1:0-79193 GCF_059613285.1 Ruegeria sp. BHSB058
CGGGCGAGTGGTTCTTCCGTTTCGACATCTCTGATCTCCTTTTCGTCGAAGATCAGCAGACAACAAATCGTAGCTTACGTCAGTGTCCGAAATTCAGGGGGTAGCTCATGGCGGGTTTAAATCGTTCAGATCCGCTTCGGCTACTCTGGACGGTATTGAGGTTGCGAACATGATCCGAAAGCAGCAGTTCCTCAGCACTACGACATCTGGCTTTCGGAAATTTGCCGAGATCGCAGGATAGGTGTATCCAGTAAGTCGCTACTTTGGCCATTCTAAAAGTTTGCGACACTTCCACACATCCTGCTAATTCCGAAAGCGTCAATGGTCGAAAGTTTGCAACGGAACCCTCTCAACAAACTAAGAACTTGATCTTGCTTCAATCGATCCTAATGCTCGACAACATCTTAGTAACTTCAGATTGGCAATTGAAAGCTACCTATTGATCCTGATTAAGCGACTTGCAATTGTATCTGGTGTCTATGTCTATGCTGCGTCGAACGCACTGCTTTCCGGTGGCCTTGGTCCGGTGAGCCGGGACTATGGCATCACTGAATTTCAAGTCGGTATAATCCTAAGTCTCGGCGCGTTGGCTGTTGTACCCACAGCGCCCCTATGGGGCGTTTTGTCAGAGCGCGTGGGCCGCCGCTTCCTGGTTTTGACCGCTATTCCATTTATTTTGCTCAGTCCGTTGATAATGGCGCTGGTGTTTTCAAACATGTTGGTTCTGGCCACCAGCGCAACGGTCTATACGCTTGCAGTTGCCCGCACCGTAAAGGGTGTGTTCGGTGGGGCGCTCATTCCGTCGACGCTGGCGCTCATTGCCGACACTACAGACAGCAAGACGCGCGTCTCAGGCATGGGTCTTATGGGGGCTTCCGTCAGTTTGGGCGCACTCTCAGGGTCAATGCTGCTCTGGTTGACCGCCGAGCGGGGCATTGCTGTCGGCTTTTTTGCGCTTCTTCTGGCAGGCTTGTTTGCGTTTTTTCTGTCTTTGAAATTTCTTCCGACCTCGCAATTACATATCCCTCCAAGGACGAAAAAACCCATTCGATTGTCTCGTTTCTGGAAGTTCTTTGCGATCACGATGGCAGGCTTTGCTGGCTACACCATGGTTGTTCCTATCATCGGGTTGAAACTAATGGATGACCTGCTGGTGAACAGTACCGAGGCAATGAAATCCACAGGTTATGTTCTCGCAGGTGCAACTCTTTCGTTGACGATATCACAAGTATTTGTGGCAACACGAAAGGGATGGGATGCGCTTAGGTTGCTGCGGTCCGGCAGTATTGGCGCTTTGACCGGAATAGGGGTCATGATTCTGGCCGATGATGTGTTTGTTCTGGCGATTGGCATGATCGCCGTTGGTGCTTCTCTGGGGACAGTCGCTCCTGGCGCGATGGGTGCGCTCAGTCTATCAGCCGACAAAACGGATCAAGGTCGAGTGGCGGGCTTTAATACGGCTTTTCGCGGAATAGGAATTGCGGCCGGGCCGGTTCTAGGCACTGCACTTTACAGTTTCGGTACAGACGCTCCACTTTGGGGCGCATTGGCGCTTGTGTTTTTTGTTGCGGTGTTGAGTTTGTCTTGCCAGAAACCCGATATTTGAGCCGCACAGCCGGAAAGAACCTTCCATTCTTTGAAAAAACTCTACCCGCGTTCACGCGGACCGCTCGCATCTCGTGAACACAGTTCACAGCAAGGCCAACAGCCCCTTGGGATTCGTTATGGTTACGCAGGCGCGTCCGAGCCTAAGCAGTTTTTTGCGTTCCAGTTCCGCAAGGCGAGAAGAAACAACACCGCGCGATAGGTTGGCCATGGTAGCGATTTCTCGGTGTGTGGCATCGACGATCGCTGGAACAGGAGGGTTGGGTTCATACAGCCCGGCCAACCTGGCCAAGACGGCAATAAGGCGTTCATGGCTTCCACGGCGCATGAGATCATGGGCAAAACCGATTGCCCTGTGATGGTTTTGGATCTGGTTCAACAACAGTCGACGCCAAATATCCGGGTAAGTCTCGGCAAAACTCACAAACTCGTTGCTTTTGACAACCAAAATGGTCGAAGGGCGCGTAGCATACGCGCCGATATTACGTCTTTTTATTCCGGCCAGCCGTGCTGCTCCAATCCACACCCCAGGGTGCATCAGAAAGCTTTTTTCGATCACGTTTTCGGTTCCTGCCGACTCGATAGCAATCGAACCCGAGGCCAGCCCGAAGAGGTCTCTGGCAGGATCGTCGATGGAATAAAGCGGCTGCCCGGGGCCAAGCGTAACATGATGAGTAATGCTCAGGAACGCGCCCATCATTTCATCCG
This sequence comes from Ruegeria sp. BHSB058, assembly GCF_059613285.1. Classification (NCBI taxonomy): domain Bacteria; kingdom Pseudomonadati; phylum Pseudomonadota; class Alphaproteobacteria; order Rhodobacterales; family Roseobacteraceae; genus Ruegeria; species Ruegeria sp. BHSB058. The sequence goes on from NZ_JBXWSF010000008.1 coordinate 2,314, forward strand.
ACAAGGTTGAAACCCAACCATGCTGCGAAAGATATTTTTTTGCGTCAGCGCTTGAGATGTGCATTCAATTCTGCCTTCTGTCCGAATTCGGACAAATAGATTTATTCTAATGGCTACAGTCAAGGGGCGAATCTGACATTTCAGACATAGGTTTGCGATTCTTTAGGGTGAATGATGTCTTCATTGGAACGGTTTTTTTCTTTCGGCTGGTTCAGGCGGCCTCCTGTGTTTTGGCAGTTTCACCGGGGCATTCAATGCCTCCAGTCCGGCTTGGGTCTGCGAAAATCTGCTGCCGCTCATGGTTCCAGACTGGCAGGCTGCGGGGGACTGACCCGAGTTGATTGGGGCGTTCTGACTGGCCCGGAATCGAAAGTGTGCCGATCCATCACCCATAGCTATTTGCCCACATAGTAAGGAACACCCGATGCAAAAAATTATTCCTTCTCTCGCTGCGACACTTTTTGCGATGGGCGTTTTTGCACAAGAAGCTCCGCCCGAAGCGTCCGATAGTGTTTTGAAGGGGCGCCCCTATTCCCCCTATGCCGACCGCGCGTTTCCGACGCGACCATTGTTCGGCGACACGCATGTCCACACCGCGTTGTCGGCTGATGCGGGAGGCGGTGGAACAACACTTTTGCCACGCGATAGCTATCGACTGGCCCGTGGTGAGCAGGTGATTTCGAACACCGGTCAACCTGTCAAACTCTCTCGTCCCCTGGATTTCTACATGGTCACGGATCATTCTGATGGGATGGGCGCCATTACTGACATTTTGTCCGGTGCGCCCAACATCATGGCCGATGAGCAAGGGCGGCAATTTCATGAAGCCTTTGCCAAAGGCGGACAAGCGGCCCGCATGGCGGCTCAGGAACTCACAAAACAGTTTGCACAAGGCACAATTTCGTCCGAACTCAACTACCAGCCCGGCAATCCGGCTTACAAGCGGGTCTGGGATGATATCATTGCCGCAGCGGAAGAGTTCAACGACCCCGGTGTCTTTACCACCTTCATCGCGTTTGAATGGACCTCATTGGTCTCGGGCAACAATCTGCACCGCAACGTCATTTTTCGAGACGGGCCCGAACGCGCAGGTCAGATTGTACCTTACACCACAACACCGCCAATGGGGTCGAACAATCCGCGTGACCTCTGGGCTTGGCTCGAGAACTACGAAACGGTCACGGGTGGCGATGTCACCGCAATTCCGCATAACGGCAACCTTTCCAGCGGCATGATGTTCCCGCTGGTCGATGATTTTGCCGATGGTGCACCACTCGATCCGGCATATGCGGAAGCACGCCAAAAGTGGGAACGGCTTTATGAATGGACTCAGTTCAAAGGGGATGGCGAAGCGCATCCCATGCTATCGCCCGAGGACGAGTTTGCCGACTTCGAGACATGGGATTATGGCAATCTCGACGCGACGGTTCGAAAAACGCCCGAGATGCTGCCGGGTGAATATGCAAGGTCTGGTTTGTTGCGTGGGCTGGAACTGGGCGCTGTACTTGGGTCCAACCCCTACAAGTTTGGTGCCGACGGCGCGACGGATACGCATACCGGCCTGACCACGGCGCAGGAAAACAACTTTTATGGAAAATTTACCGCCTATGAACCCAACGGTGAACGGGCGGCGCATGTCGGAAGGACATATCCGAACGGCGATGTTGCGTACGACTCGTCCATCTATTCAGCCGCGGGTTTGACCGCTGTCTGGGCCACGGAAAACACTCGTGGTGCGATCTTTGATGCCATGGAGCGGCGCGAAACCTACGCGACGACCGGATCGCGCCTATCCGTAAGGTTCTTTGGTGGCGATTATGAAGCCGACGCGATGAACCGTCGTGATCTGGCTCAGGTCGGCTACTATGGCGGGGTCCCCATGGGTGGTGATCTTGCCGCGCCTGCGGACGGCGAAGCGCCTGACTTCCTCGTCTATTCTCTGCGTGATCCGTCGGGTGCAAATCTTGACCGAGTGCAGATCATCAAGGGTTGGATCGATGCTGAATCCGGCGAGGCCATGGAAAAGGTCTATGATGTTGCGTGGGGGGGTGACCGGTCTCCGGATGAGAACGGAAAACTGCCGCCGGTTGGCAATACCGTCGACCTGTCGGTTCCGTCCTGGACAAACACCATCGGTGCGCCCGAGCTTGGTGCCGTCTGGACCGACCCGGATTTCGACCCGGCAGAACCCGCATTCTATTATGCCCGGGTCATCGAAATCCCCACCCCACGCTGGACGGCTTATGACGCCGCAAAGTTCGGCGTTCAAATGGCGACTGGTGTTCCGATGATCACGCAGGACCGCGCCTACACCTCACCCATTTGGTACACGCCCAAGAATTAAGGAGTTCGTTTGCAATGAAAAAGCTCATTCCGATTGCCGTTTCTGCGATTGCTCTGGCAGGGGCGATCCACGCCCAGGACGCGCCGGCCGTTGCTCCTATAGGCGACTACTCGCCCTATCCGTCACAGGACTTTCCCAATCAGGTCTTCTTCGGCGACACTCATCTGCACACGACCTATTCGGCCGATGCGGGTCTGATCGGCAACACGCTCGGACCCGACGAGGCCTATCGCTTCGCCAAGGGTGAGACAGTCACGTCCTCGACCGGCCTGCCCGCGCGCCTTGCGCGGCCGCTGGATTTTCTCGTCGTTGCCGATCATGCCGAGAACCTTGGAACTGCACCTCTTTTGGCGTCTCGCGACCCGCGACTGCTTGAAACGGAGTATGGCCAATCGCTGCTCGCGGCGGTCGATGCGGGCGATCTCCCGCGCGCGTGGGAAATCTTCTCGCTGACCAAGGCCTCGGGCGAGGATCCGCTGGCAGATGTGCCCGGCCTCTATGACAGCGTCTGGCAGGAGATCACGGCGGCGGCTGAGCGCCACAACCAACCCGGCGCCTTCACCGCCTTCATCGGGTTTGAATGGACGTCTACCTTCGACCGATCCAACCTGCACCGCAACGTCATCTATCGGGGCGGCAAGGAAAACGCTGATACCCGGCTGCCGTTTTCGGCCTATGACAGCGTCGATCCTGAAGACCTTTGGGATTGGATGGCAGCATACGAGGCCGATACCGACGACCGGCTGCTCGCGATCCCCCACAACGGCAACCTGTCAAACGGGTTGATGTTCGACACCGTGAAGCTCGGAACCGATGAGCCTCTCGATGCCGATTACGCGGAGCGCCGTGCAAGGTGGGAGCCGCTCTACGAGGTGACGCAGATGAAGGGCGACGGCGAGGCGCATCCGATGCTGTCGCCGGACGATCAATTCGCCGATTTCGAGACATGGGACAAGGGGCAACTGGGCCCAAATCCCAAGACGCCCGAAATGATCCCGAATGAGTACGCACGCGAGGCGTTGAAGCAGGGGCTGGCCTATCGCACTGAGCTTGGCGTCAACCCGTTCAAGTTCGGCATGATCGGTTCGACCGACAGTCACACCTCGCTGACGAGCGCGCAGGAGGACAACATGTTCGGCAAGGTCGTGGCCCTCGAACCCACCGCCGACCCGATCCGCTTCGAAGAGGTCGTGGGCGGCATCGGCGGCGACGAGAGCGTCGCGCAATATGCATGGGAGACCTCCGCCTCTGGTCTAGCTGGGGTCTGGGCGCGAGAGAACACCCGCGAAGCGATCTGGGACGCAATGATGCGCAAGGAGGTCTACGCGACCACCGGAACGCGCATCCGGGTGCGCGTCTTTGCCGGGTACGACTTTCAGGAATCTGACCTTCCTCGGTCAGACTTCGCCGCGTACGGCTACTTAAATGGTGTTCCGATGGGTGGTGAATTGGCAAGTGGGGACGGTCGTGCGCCGCGAATGCTCATCCGCGCTTTGCGAGATCCGGATGGTGCCAATCTGGACCGCATTCAGGTCATCAAAGGCTGGCTGAATGCGGATGGGACAACAAGCGAAAAGGTGTTCGATGTCGCCTGTAGTGGCCGCGACCTCGTTGATGAGATGTGCGATGGCGACGTCGGCAATACAGTGGACGTGGACGCCGCAACCTACACAAACGACATTGGACAACCCATTCTCGCAGCCTTTTGGGAAGACCCGGATTTCGATCCGGCGCAATCGGCCTTTTACTATTTGCGCGTTCTGGAAATTCCGACCCCGCGCTGGACCACATATGACCGCAAGTTTTTTGGTGTCGATTTGCCCGAAGGCGCACCGCTGACTATTCAGGATCGGGCATATACGTCGCCCATTTGGTACACGCCCTGATCCCAAACCCAAAATGCGTTCCCAAAAAGAAGGAACGGCGCAAAGTCTGCATAACTCTGCAAGAACGAGGTGACAAAATGAGAAACGAAAAGTGCGGCCTGCGCCCCGGGCTTTGCGCCGCAGCTCTGGCGACGACGATGATCCTGCCGGTCAATCCCGCCGGTGCGGTTGAGGGTGGAATCGGGGCTTATTTCCTTGGCACGCGAGATACGTTTGCCGGGTTTGTTCCTGAGCCTGGGACCTATGTAAGTCTTAGCTTTGACCATCTTGAGGGAAGTGTTGAGGGCATTTCAGTTGGCGGCCTGCCCATTGCTGCTGACGCGGATCTTGAGCTCAATCTGTGGCGGCTGAGCGCCACTCAGGTCTTTGATGCGCAGGTTTTTGGCGGAACACCCGCAGTAAACCTGACCGTCCCTTTTCCGTTCGCTGATCTGACCTTCACTGCGATTAGACCGCCCCTGCAGGGGGCAAGCATCGACGACAGTGTGTCCGGCTTCGGAGATCTGACATTGACCGGGATGGTCGGTTGGCACAGAGGCAACCTCCACTATAGCACGGGAATGTCAGTCTATGCACCGACAGGAAATTATGACACGGCATCAATCAACTTTCAGGAGCGGACAATTGATGCTCTGTCTGTCGGTAAAAACGTCTGGTCCTTCCAACCCTATTTCGCCGCGACCTGGTTCGTCCCGGAGCGCGGGTTCGAGGCTTCTGGCGCGATCAGCTTCCTGCTCAGCGAAAAGAACAGTGCAACCGATTATCAGACCGCACCGGCCCTACAGCTGGAAGGGGCGGTAGTACAACGCTTCCGTTCCGGGTGGGGCGTAGGGCTTGCCGGATACACCTATCAGCAACTGGATGACGACAGCGGACGCGGCGCCGAGTTTACCAAAATAGCACTCGGGGCCAGTAGCCTGCGCGCACGGGTTAGTGGTATCGGCCCACTGGTAACGTTCCAAGGCGGCACGTTGCTGGGTGCCGAGGCGTCGCTAAAGCTGAAGTACACGCATGAATTCGCAGCCAAGAGTAGATTGGAGAGTAATGTTTTGTCTGCTGTGGTTTCGTTGTCTTTCTGAACGGTTCCAATGGAAGGCAGATTGCGATGATGCGTAATGTGAACGGATTCAGAGGCATTTTGCGGGCGGCTGCTCTTGCCATGTTGCCAAGTGCGTCTGTTGTTCATGCGCAGGAAAACTCGGAGTCTTTGCAAAGTGCGGCCAATGATCCAACAGCATCGATCATGTCTCTTCAGCTGCAGGGCTTTCATTCGTATGACCTGCACAATTCCCCTGAGGACAGCAGCCTGTTGCAGTTTCGTGCTGCAATTCCGTTTTCGCTTGGGCAAACCAATCATATTGCCCGGATAACAATCCCCTACATTATCGATAGCGCAAACGGACAGTCCGGTATCAGCGACACGACCCTGTTTGACCTTATGACTTTTGATCGGCGTTGGGGCCGTTTCGGCGTGGGCGCGGTGGCTCTGTTCCCGACTGGTGAAGATGGTTTGAGTGCTGAAAAATGGGCTCTGGGACCAGCGGCCGGTTTTGCAAAACAAGAGAAATGGGGGCTTTGGGGACTATTCAACCAGAACCTGTTCACCGTTGCCGGAGATAACGACCGGCCAGATGTCAACCTGTCGACGTTGCAACCCGTGTTCAACTACAACCTCGGCAATGGCTGGTCCGTCGGTACATCCGAGATGGTGTTTGTCTACGATTGGGAGGCCGGTGATTTCAGCAGCCTGCCGCTGGGGGTCAAGGTATCCAGGCTGGTTCGCGGCGATGGCCTGCCCTGGCAATGGACGCTTTCTTACGAACATAACTTTGACGACGACGCGATTTCGGCGGCCGACACGGTGAGCTTTACGTTGAAACTCTTGGTGCCCAAGGGCCGCTGAAGAAATGGACAATGATCTGATGAATGTAAGTTGGCGAACGACACATCCTCCACACATGGTAGAGCCACAGGCGCATCGCCAAAGCCTGTTCCGGCGAATTGCCACGGAACCATTTGTTCATTTTGCGCTTCTCAGCCTTGCAATCTTTGGCTGGTTCAAACTTGCACAACCGGGCGACTGGTCTACGGATCCGGATCCACGGGTCATCATCATCGATAAGCGTCAGATCGATGTCCTGGCTGGTCAGTTTGAAGACACCTGGCGGCGCCCTCCGACGGCGGAAGAGCTGGCCAATCTGAAAGAGGATTGGCTGAACCGCGAAGTGCTGGTGCGCGAGGCTCTGGCGTTGGGTTTGGATGGCAATGATGAGATCATCCGCAACAGGTTGGTGCAGAAGATGAACTTCCTTCTGACATCCGAGGCGGGCGCGGCCCGCCCGGAGGATGAGGTGCTGCAGACCTACCTGTCGGACAATGCCGAGGCGTTCACGACCCCCGCACGGATTGCGGTCAGCCTTGTGTATCTGGGACAAAACCCAAACGACACGTTTGTCGACCAGACGCGTACGCGTTTGGCGGCAGGGGAAGATCACCGCCAGTTGGGTCAGGCGTCACTGCTTCCGACAGGGTTTGATCTGAGCGCCCGCACCTCAGTTGATGGCAACTTTGGAACGGGTTTCTTTGATCAGCTGCAGCCCTTGCCGCTGGGTGAATGGAGCGGACCTGTTCAATCGTCCTTCGGTCTTCACATGGTTCGGCTGGACAACATATGGGATGCCGTCTTGCCGCCATTTGGCGCGATCCGTGATCGTGTTCTAGCGGATTGGCGCGAGAAGCAGGCCGAGCGCGCGACGGAGGTGTTCATAGAAAATCTGCGATCCACCTATGTGATTGAGGACCTTGGGGCAACGGGCACGCCCGCGGGTGAGCCATGAGGCATCTTCTGCCCTTGATCGCGCTGCTGGTGGGGCTTTTGGTGCCCGCCTTTAGCCATGCCCACGCGCTGGAGCCGGGGTATCTTGAGGTCTCGCAGGAGACCGACAGCGACTGGCACGTCTTTTGGCGCAAGCCGGATGTTCGCGGGGCGCCGATGGATATCGACGTTGCGCTTCCGGATGTCTGTACCGCGCCAACTTTTGAGGCGCCAGTTTTTGACGGTCGCGCCTGGACGCAAGTCTGGCGCATGACCTGTACCGAAGACCTGCGTGGCAACACGATACGGATCAACAAGCTTGAGGCGCAAAGAACAGACGTCCTGCTGCGGGTGGGATATCTGGACACGGTAAACATGGCGACCTTCCGCCTGACCCCCGACGCACCTGCTGTGACGCTGCCCGCGCAACAGGGGCTTATCCAGACGCTTTGGCAATATGGCGTGTTGGGCTTTGAACATATCCTCGAAGGCTGGGATCACCTGCTTTTTGTCTTCGCCTTGCTGGTTCTTATTCGCAACCTGCGCCAGCTCATCTGGGCGGTGACCGCTTTCACCGTCGCGCATTCGATCACGCTGGGGCTGGCCACTTTCGGCGTGCTGAACGTACCCGGCCCGCCGGTCGAGGCGGTGATTGCCCTGTCGATTGTCTTTCTGGCGACTGAGATGCTGCGCTCTGACGACAAATCCAAGACGCTGGCCAACCGTTTCCCCTGGGTGATTTCCTTTGGGTTCGGCCTGCTGCACGGTCTGGGCTTTGCCGGAGCGCTGGCCGAGATTGGCCTGCCCGAGCAAGACATCCCGGCGGCCTTGCTGGCGTTCAATCTTGGGGTCGAGGCCGGGCAGCTCGCCTTCATCTTTGCAGTGCTGGGCGTGTTCGTGACGGTCAGGAAGGTGGCGCAAGCGGTTTGGGGCTGGTCTTTGGCGCAATGCCCGTCACGCCAAATCCTTGGATATCCCATCGGATGCATCGCTGCGTTTTGGCTGGCCGAACGGCTGGCCGGATTTTGAACAAAAGAAGGAAGGAGAAGGGACAAAGATGAAAATACTTGGAAGGGTTATGCTGGTCGTCACTATCGCGCTTGCCGGCTGCGATATGGTCGATCCGGATTGCACGCCGGAAAAAGCCGCGAAGCGTCAGGTCCAGCAGGCGACGATCGGCGTCAGCACCAACCGATGCACACCGGCTGAGACTGCACGCGATACCGCAGGTGTCGACGGATAAGGAATTCGAGCGCTCCAAAGCACTGGATGAATCGTGAGTGGTGAAGAAGTGACGCCCGGTATTGTCCTACAGAATCCGTAGTCACTGTGCCAGGTTTTGGATGTTCGGATCGGTTCCCCGCTTGAACCTCGTAAAGCGGGGAACCGTCAGATTTTAGTCTTGAAACACCCGGATGGGCCGGAGGCGACATGCGCTGGAAAGGGCGACGGACAAGCAAAAACATCGACGACCGGCGCCATGGGTCCAGTGGTATGTCTCGTGCCGGAATGGGCGGTGCCGGATTGATTGTGGTCCTCGTGATCGGCCTGCTTTTTGGTGTTGATATCACGCCGTTTCTGAGTGGCGGAGGTCAGGTTGCTCCTCCGCAAGCGAACGCGCCGGTGCAGATTGACGATGAAACCGAAGAGTTTGTGGCCGTCGTCCTTGCAGATACCGAAGCGATCTGGGGCGAGATATTCAGAGACTCGGGTATTCAATACACGCCTCCGGTACTGGTCCTGTTTGCAGGCAGAACTCAGTCGGCGTGTGGGCGCGCGATGTCCGCGACCGGTCCATTCTATTGCCCGGTCGATCAGCGCGTCTATCTCGATACGTCTTTCTTTAGGGTGATGGAGCAACGCCTGGGCGCGCGAGGTGATTTTGCCAAAGCCTATGTCATCGCCCATGAGGTGGCCCATCACGTTCAACACAGCCTGGGGATTCTGGACCAGGTGAACCGAGCCAAACAACGGTCAAGTCAGGCCGACGCGAATGCCCTTTCGGTTCGCGTGGAACTTCAGGCGGACTGCTACTCGGGAGTTTGGGCGCGGGCTATGGATCAACGCTTTGGGGTGCTGGAACCCGGTGACATCGAAGAAGCGCTCAAAACGGCCGCTGCCATCGGGGATGACGCACTGCAACGCGCTCAACAAGGCGTTGTGGTCCCAGACAGCTTTACCCACGGCACCAGTGAACAGAGACAAAACTGGTTTAACCGGGGCTACAAATCCGGAAACCCCAACAGCTGCGACACCTTCGCCGCAAGACAGCTCTGAATTTCAAGGAAAACCAATGAAACCATGCTGATAGCAGCTGTCTGTACGACCATGACGCCTGCATTGGGATCAATTGCAGCGCTCTCCATTTCCGGCGCGCTGGGATCCGAGGTCGCAGCCCAACAATGCGGCTCGTCCGGCGATCTGATCTATATCGGACGGACGCGTGGCGAGGCATCCTCGGTGTGGTTGTCCACAACCGCACGGGGCGATTTTCGTCTGGAAGAGGCGCACGGAAACACGACCGTCGACACCTGGAGCCAAAGCCGCAGCGGGCCTCATCTGTCCTTTTCACCGTTTGTCTCAAACGGGTCAGGCGGCGTGCATCGGCTGTTTGAAGTCGGTGCCGCTCCAAACGGACGTGATTGCCTGGTTGATACGCGAAACCAAAGAAGGAACTGGTCGCTTCCGGGCCGGCCGCCCGGCGGCGGTGGGGGAAATCCTGGTGGCCCCGGTGGCGGACCAGGTGGTGGCGGAAGCCCAGGTGGACCTGGCGGTGGAGGCGGTAACCCCGGAGGAGGGGGTGGCAATCCCGGCGGTGGTGGAACTGGCGGAAGGCCCGGCGGCAGTGTACCAGGAGGTGGATTTGTGGGTGTCTTGCCTACGGCGGGCAGCACACGTTTTGAACGCTCTGCTGAAGCCAGGGAACAAAGACCGTGCACGACAGATCCCAATGGCAAACTGGACCCGGCCCTATGTGATCCGCTTGTGACGCCGCCCCTGACCGAAGGGCGCGATTTTGCACCGCCCACCCCGTGGAACGTCTGGACAAATTTCACTTTTACGCAAGTCGAAGACACCCGCGGCGTTCGGAACTTAGATGTGAACGATCGCTATTTCGCGGTGAGCATCGATCGCCTTGTGACGCCTACTCTTGTTCTGGGCGTTCAGGCAGAGTTCGACAATACGGATTCCAGCGCCTATGGCGGCTTGTTCGAACAAGACACAAATGGCTGGGCACTAGGACCCTATTTTGCCTGGAGGATGGCCGAGAACTGGACCCTGAACGGCCTTGCAACCGTTGGGCAATTGTCTTCGGATGTCTCACTTCTGGGGCTGACCGGTGATTTTGATCGGACGCGCTGGCGGCCAATCTACAGGTTACCGGCGAATATGAGGCCGGAAATTTCCTGATCCGGCCTTCCCTTGCCTTTGACTACTATCGCTACGAAGGCAAAGATTTTGACCTTTCCGGGACATATCTTGGCATTCGGCGCGATATCATTGTTGAACTGGACAGCGCGCAATACAGCACTCTGACACCTGAGGTCGAACTCAGCCGCCCGTTCTTGACGCAGAATGGCGTGGTCGCACCGTTTGCCACCCTCGGGGCAACCTATTGGATCGACAACGACCAACTGGGGTTGGTAGCACCATCGGTGGGGCAGGATCAGGACGATCTGCTCTTGTCGACTCGTTTGGGCGTGCGCGCGCGAATGGGCGAGGCAGTGTTTGCAGAAGCGTCCTTTGGCTATCTCAGCCTGTTTGAAGATAATCTGGATGCAACAGACGCATCCGTGTTCCTATCGGTGAGTTTCTGAACTCTGAAGTGCAAAGGACATGAAGCGTAGACCTATCCTGATCATAATCGCGATCCTGACGATCCTCGGATTTCTTGCGCCCGTACCGGGGTCACGCCCTCGGTCTACAACGCGCGCATCACCGCGCTGCGTTTCTTTTTCTCGATGACCTGCGGGCGCGAGGAGATGAAGCGATACATGCAGTTCCGCACGCAGCCGCGCAAACTGCCCGCGGTGCTCAGCGCCGAGGAAGTTTCTGAGCTTCTGGCGGTCGCACCCGGGCCAGGGCTTAAATATCGTGCCGCGCTCAGCATTTCCTACGGTGCAGGTTTGAGAGCTTCCGAGGTTTGCAATCTTACGACCAGCGATATCGATAGCGACCGGATGCTCATCCATGTCGTGCAGGGCAAGGGGCGGAAAGATCGCAATGTCATGCTGTCGCCCGATCTGCTCGATCTTCTACGAGACTACCCGTAGCGACTGCTTACGACTTGTCGTCCTGTGTATTCAATCAGGTGGTCGGCCGGGGAGTCTGAACTTAACGTACGAATGTTGCCTGAACACGCTTGGATACCTTGAAGTACGGAACCCAAATTAGTGCGGCCAGCACTTCCCGAAACAGTTGCGTCTGGTATGTCTCTCTGGCTAGGTTTGGGGAGAGATGGCCAAACTGATGCCAAAGAAATACGGTTATCACAGGTGCAGAAGCGTAGAGAAAGATCATGAGCTGCGGAGCCGTACTTTTACGGCGGAAAAAATGGTATGATGAATAGACCAGCACACCTAGCCACAACACATTCAATACCAGTTCTGTATAGAACCATCCCGGGAATCGAAGGTCGGCGCGTCCAACATCCATCAGCCCGACAATGAGCGCAATCGGCATTATGACGAGCGAAATAGCCAGTCCGATTGCAGGCAGGATTTACCAGCCGCCAATTTTATCATAGTCTGGTGCATTTCTTGCGTTAGAAGGGTTTGTGTCGGTGGACGAACCGGGGTTGAAATAGTCATCTTCAGCTTTATGCTTGTATCCCATGGGGTTCCTCTATCAATCGTTCGGGCGCCGAAATTTTCGAACATCATCTCGGCTTCGCAATCGTGCAATCAATTTTGCCTGAAATCAGCCTAACACAAATCCTAAAGCATTTCGGGGAAAACCTGAATCGGGGGATTCCCATGTAGGTCAGTTTGTGATTCATCCTGTTTGGGAGGATGGATTATGTCAGCACCTTTGCCACCAGCGCTTTGTGCGCGGTTTCAGCGATACATTGAAGAAGGACTAAGCGGGCGGGCGGCGGCGTTGCGTCTGAAGGTGTCACCCGCCACGGTCGCGCGGTAGGCACATCAAGTGCGGACAAAGGGCCATGCGGAACCTGCGCCCCAGGGGCCGCCGCGCGGCAAGGGAAAACTGGCGCCGCATCGCGCGTTCCTGGAAGAGCTGATCGCACAAGACCCCGACATCACACTCTTCGAGCTGCGCGATGCGCTGGCCGAGGCGAAGCGCGCAGGGGCCGTGCTGCTCATTGCTAAGCTGGATCGTCTTGCCCGCAATGTCGCATTCATTGCGAACCTTCTGGAAAGCGGCGTCGAGGTCACGGCGGCGGATATGCCAGAGGCGAACCGTTTTGTGCTGCACATCTTGGCCGCAGTCGCAGAACAAGAGGGCCGCGCAATCTCAGAGCGCACCAAGGCCGCTCTAGCGGCGGCAAAGGCTCGCGGGGTTACTGGGCTGGTCAATCCCTGAACGGGCATCTGAGCAGCGTTAGGCAGCACGCAAGGGCGCGGCGGTGAACAAAGCGCGTGCGCTGGCCCATGCAGAGAACGTATTGCCGGTGTGCCCGACCGTGAGTCTTCGTGTATCTTCATCGAAGTCTAACTTGATGTCTGGTGCCCGAACGCTTGATCTCTTTCGTTCCCTCAGGTCAGAAATCGCATCGACTTCTGCCTCGGTAAGTTCGGAGTTCTTTGTCTGAAGATCGTTTCCTTTGTCTTTCTGTGTCTTGCTCATGTCCGCCTCTCCGCGCTTGGAGTTGGGGTTTTTCATTATGCAGCCTCGTTGTTGGGGTCGGTGCGCCGGGTCGCCAGCCAGTCGTTCAGATCAGCGCCATGATAGGCGATCCGCCGACCGATGCGGATAAAGGCCGGACCACACATGCGGTGGCGCCATTGAGCCAGCTTCTCGCGGTTTCCCAGCAATTGCATTTCAGGATCTTCTGGGAAATAGACCCGGTCGTCATTGAAGACGTTTGCCATCGTTGAAATCCTCTTGGATCAGTTGCGATGGCTCCCGATTATGGGCAGCTTTGCCGAAGTGTCACCAGACTTTTACCGGCGCTTAAGCGTCTTCCTGAAGCGAGAAAACGCTTAGGCGTTTTTTCTAAAAACGGCTTCCTACCTTGATTTGAAGGGTTCTTCTGAACGTAACGCCGTTCCATAGTCTGCATGAGTTTTTTGCGACTTTGGGAAGCCCTTGTGTTTTGCAACTGACTTTTCCAAGGCTTGCTCGACAATTCGTTCTTCACTGATCAAGCCGACCGCGCCTGAAAGCTGCTCAATTTGTTGCATCAGAATCTCAAGGTTTGCCAACCTTCGAGTGCTAGAAGCCTTTCCGCCACTCGAACCAGCCTGATCGTATTGTTGATTCCTATTCACAATTTGGGCTTCAAATTGGAACTTCCATCTATAATGCTCAACCAGACGCCCCAGTTTCACAGCATCCGCAATGTACCTTTTTATCCAAAAATTGCGCATCTTTCCATTGAGCGGATTTTCGGGAGAACAATCATCTTCGCTTGAAGTCTCGATTTGCTTGATGGCATAAGAAATCTTCCTTGAGAGAGCCAGAGCATGACGTTCAAACCAGCGTTTCGTGTATGGGTATTGTGCGCTCTCGATCCATTGTTCAAAGCTTGGTCTATCTTCAAACGAGGAATTGAAGGCATCTTCGTTCTGAAAATGGCCGAAATAGCGTTCTGTATATTCCGAATTTACTTCTTTTCGCTTTTTCTCGAAGTACGCTTGGATTTTCATAAAATTGAATCCGAAAGGTATCGACCAAAACGTCTCCGAAGACCAATTTGTTTCCTTGAAGAAGCCGGAGTCGTCCATGTTCTCGGATTGCGTGACCGATCGGACGCTTTGATCGTCAAAATAACTCCGGCTCGAAACATAGACGACGTCTTGAGACAAAGGATTTGTGTGAAAAAGGTCTCCCATTTCGACTTTCTCTAGTTTCAAACCAAAGAGGTAGTCGTCCTTGAAACCATCTTCTAAGGCTTCCTCGAGCTCTGTCATTTCTTGCTGGGATAACTTTTCGCTCATATATGATTTATCCACTCAAATTGAGGCCGCGAACATGACGTGACCATAATTGGGTCAACTCTCGCCGCCTTTCCAACATATCCGACCGTGCATACGCCCGCTCCACATCGGACCCAACCTGATGGGCCAAAGCCGCCTCCGCCAGTTCACGTGGCGCGTTTGCAGCCTCCGCCGCCCAGTCCCGAAACGAACTGCGGAAGCCATGCACGGTGACGCCATCCTGCCGCATCCGGCGCAGCAGCATCAGCATGGACATGTTCGACAAGGGCTGATGCCGCTTTTGCCCCTCGAACACATAGTCAGAGGCCAAAGCGCGCAGCGGCTCCAGAATGGCCAGCATTTCTTCGGTTAGAGGGACGCGATGGACCTGCCCGCCTTTCATGCGCTCCGCAGGTATGGTCCACAGGCGCGCATCGACATCGACCTCGGGCCATTTCATCTCCAGCACCTCAGATGTCCGGGAGGCAGTCAGAATGGTGAACTGCAGCGCCTTGGCAGCCATGGCTGAACGCGTCTGCAACTCGGCATAGAACGCGGGCACCTCCTGCCATGGCATCGCGTCATGGTGCTGGACCTTGGCTTTGACGGTGGGCAGCACCTTGCCTTCGCGGATCGCGGTCACTGGGTTCTCGCCCGAGCGGAAGCCCTTGGACTTTGCCACGTCGAGTACCGTCTTGATCCGCTGTGACAGTCGCTTTGCGGTTTCGTGTTTCTCGGTCCAGATGGGGGACAGGCACATCAGCACTTCGGGCTGATCGATGCTGTCCACGGGCATACGGCCGATCTTTGGGAACGCGTAGTCGCGCAAAGTGTTGAGCCACTGCTGCCCATGCTTGGCATTCTTCCACGTCGGTAGGCGGTCAATGTGAACCTGGCGGCTGAGTTCTTCAAAGGTCGGGATTTCTCGCTGGGCATTGAAACGCGGGTTCAACCCGGACTTTGCCATTCGTCGATACTCAAGAGCTCTTTCGCGGGCTTGGTTCAGAGTGACAACATCAGCGCCACCCAACCCAAAATCCGTGCGCAGCGGAGCGCCCTTGCGGTTCTTCTGCCCCTTGACCGTTACGCGTACGATCCAGCGCCGTGCACCCGATGGATCGACAACGAGATACAGACCAGAGCCGTCACCATGCCGACCCGGGCCGAGATTCTCTATCAGCTTCTTTGTCAGCTTTCCGCTGAGCGCAGACATGAAAATACCACAAAATATACCACTCAATGAAAGTATACGGATATGATCAGATAAAATCCAACGAAACCCACCAACGTGGCTACAGTCATAAAACACAGAGGTTTAAGAAACCTAGTGTGTCTCATCGGAATTTTGGAAAATTACCAAGTGGCGGACCGAGGAGGATTCGAACCCCCGACCCCTTGATTCGTAGTCAAGTACTCTATCCAGCTGAGCTATCGGTCCACTTGGTGAGGGGCTGTTTAGACGCAGCATCGGGGGGGCGCAAGCCGATTCTGCAAAAAACTTTCAAAAAACCCGATCGCCTCTGGGAAGCCTTATTTCAAAGGTCGTTCCCTCCGTTCCGGTCTCTTTCAGCACCAGCTCGCCGCCATGGCCCCGCACGATTTCGGAAGAAATCGCAAGGCCCAGCCCGGTGCCGCCCTTGCGCACGCCGCCCTGAAACGGCGTGAACAGATTCTCCCGCGCCTTGGGCGGCAGGCCGGGGCCGGTGTCGCGCACCTCGATGCACCAGTCCGTTTCATGCTCGCAGGCGGCGATGGTGATGATGCCCGGTTTTTTCGCCGCCTCCAGTGCCTGACGCGCGTTGCGCACAAGGTTCATGATCACGCGGAACATCTGCTCGGGATCGGCGCGGATCACCAGATCGGCGGGCATCTCGTTGACGATCTCGATACAGCCCTCCTCGACCGCCAGCCGCTCGCTGGCGGTGACATCCTCGGCCACGTCGTGAATGCGCACCATGGTCAGGGCGGGCGCCGGTTCTTCCGCCCGGCCAAAGGCCAGCGTGCCCTCGCACAGGGACACCGCCCGGGTGATCGAGTTCACCAGCTTGGGCGCCATGCGCCGCACCAACGGGTCTTCGCTGGCCTCGATCCGGTCGGTGAACAACTGCGCCGAGGTCAGGATATTGCGCAGGTCATGACTGACCTTGGCGACAGCCCCGCCCAACTGCGCCAGCCGCTCACGCTGCTTCAGGGCCTGCGTGATCTGGGTCTGCAGCATCTGCAGCGCTTCTTCGGCTTCGCGCAGTTCGGTCACGCCCGCGTGGGGCTGGATGATGCCACGCACGTCCTCTGGCGCGCGGGCATAGCGCTGCATGTATCCGACAACCCCCTTGATCGGGCGCACGATAAAGGCGCGCACAGCCAGGAACAGGAAAAACGCGGTGATGATCGAAATGACCAGTGACAACCAGAAAATGCGTACGCCGTAATCGATCATCGCCATGCGCAGCGGCTCGGTCTCCATGGTGACTTCGATCAGCAATCCCGCGCCGCGCACTGGTTCGCCGATGACACGGATGATCTCGTTTTCCGGCTGGATCAGGCGGGCCATGGCGTCGCGGATCAAAACCCAGGCCGAAGCCGCCCGCAAATCATAGGTATCCGTGATCTCGCTCGGGATCGGCGATGACAGCATCAGTTGCCGCACCTCGTCGCGCCGAAGAACCACGTTGAAAACGCCGGCATTGACCAGCAGTTCCGCCTCAAGCTCTTCGGCCAGCATGTCATCGGCCAGCAGCGCCAGCGAGGCGATTTGCGCGCGCTCCAGCCGGGTGAGCAGGAAATCCTCGCGGAAGCGCGCAATCGACGGGACAAAGATCAGAACTTCGGCCAACATGACGAAGACCGTGGTCAGGATCAGAAACCGGCCGGACAGCGAGTTCAGCATACGCTCCTTTTCCGGTCAGGGCACCCAGCGCTGGACCAGCCCGACCAACCGTTTAACCGTTTGATTCTCAAACAGCCTTGGCGAGAAATAAGCCCCCGCCACCCGTTTGTTAAGCTCTCCGATTGTCGGATAGGGCGAAACCATCGCGGCAACCTGGCTCATTTTCAGGTTATTAGCCAGCGCCAGTGACCACAAGTTAATCAATTCACCGGCCTGGTGTCCGACGATTGTAGCCCCTACAGGACGACCGCCGACAACCATCACCTTGATGAAACCCGTCGTTTTTCGCTCCGCCACCGCCCGGTCATTGTGGCGATAATCAAAGCGGACAACCTCAAGCTTTTCGCCATGAATATCCTTGCCTTGCGTCTCTGTCGGCCCGATCTGCGCCAATTCCGGCTCAGTATACGTCACCCAGGGAATATGGGCCGTCTTCGCCTTGGACGGCAGGCCGAACAGGGCCGAGCGGATGATCACCCCCGCATGATAACCGGCCACATGGGTGAATTGCAGCCCGCCCGCCACATCGCCAATGGCATAGACCCGGCGGTTCGTCGTGCGCAACCCGGCGTCCACTTTGATCCCCGCCCCCTCTGTTTCGATCCCGGCGGCCTCCAGATTCAGCTGCGCGATATTCGCCTTGCGCCCCACCGCCAGCAACAGGTGGGTGCCGCGATGGATCTCCCCCTCCTGCGTGACGACCTCGACCGCGCCCGCCGCGCCCCGGACCTGTGCGACGATGGCCTGTTCGACAATTTCGACCCCCTCGCCCCGCAGCGCCTCCAGCACCACGGCGGCGGCCTCGGGATCATCCTTGCCCAGCGCCCTCAGCCCCTCGATCACCGTCACCTTGCAACCCAGCCGGACATGCGCCTGCGCCATTTCCATGCCGATGGGACCGCCGCCGATGATCAACAGATGGTCGGGTTTCTCGCGCAACTCGAATATGGTCTCGTTGGTATCGTAAGGAACAGCGTCCAGTCCCGGTATCGGCGGCACCAGCGGCGACGACCCCGTCGCGATCACCACCCGCCGGGCCGCGATCACATGGCTGCCCGCCTGCACCTCGGTCCGAGAGATGAACTTCCCGTATTCCCGGATCACCCGAACACCGAATCCCTCGAACCGCTCCTGGCTGTCCATCGGTTCGATTTGCGCAATGACGTCGCGGACGTGATCCTTGGCTGCGGCATAGTCCACCTGTGGCGCCACATCCGCGACCCCAAAGGTCAAGGCATGCGACTGCGCATGGGCGGCCTTGCCGCTGGCAATCAGCGCCTTCGAGGGCACGCAGCCGAAATTCAGGCAATCGCCGCCCATCCGGTGCCCTTCCAGCAGCACCACATCGGCCCCCATCTGCGCCGCGCCTGCCGCCACCGACAACCCGCCCGACCCTGCGCCAATGACCAGCAAGTCGGTCTTGATCCTGTTCATGCCTCAGACCTCTTTGCGGCCACGGACGGCCCTGAACACGATGGGCAGCGCCGCCAGCGCGCACAGTCCCAGAATCGGCCCGATCACGAACGGCTCCCACAACAGCGAGATATCCGGCGTGCCGCCCCGGTCAAAGACACCCCCCAGCCCGACGCCGATCCAGGTATAGACGATCCCGCCGGGGATGATGCCCAGCGCCGTGGTCAACAGGAAATTGCGGAACTTCACGCCCACCAGCGCCGGCACCAGGTTGGCCACAAAAAACGGTACCACCGGAACCAGCCGCAACAGAAACAGCACCGGGATCTCGTTTTCCCGCAACCCGTCCTTGAGCTTTCTGACGGTGCCTTCGGATGCCTCCAGCCGCGCGGTCAGCGCCTGCCCCAGCCCCCACCGGGCCGCCAGAAAGATGGCCGAGGCGCCAATCGTCGCCGCAACGACATTGTAAACCGTCCCGGCAAACAGCCCGAACAGGAACCCGCCGGTCATCGACGCCACCGCCGCCCCCGGCAGCGAAAATGCCACGATCAGGACATAGGCCGCCATGAACGACGCCACCAAGGCCCAGTAATTCGCATCGCGCCACGCCAGCAGCGCCTCGCGGTTGTCGCGCAACGTCTCGAAGGTCAGGAAATCGCCCAGCGCGAAAAAGCCGATGACGGCCACGGCGAGAATCACCAATAGCGGCACATGCCGCACCAGCCCGCGCCGGGGCATCTGGGTTGCATCACTCATCTGATTGTTTTTGCCTTTTTTCATTCGCCCCCAACATGCGCTGCGAAAGTGAAAAGCAACAGGGGCCTCACGCCGCCTTGAACTTTATGGCGGCAAATGTGAGTGTTTCGGGCCTTGTTCGCTGTTTTTGAAACCTCCCGCACCGGTCGCCGCTGATTTTGTTGCAAAAGAGGTCGAAAACACCGCCCAAGGGGTTTGACTTGCCCCCGACTTGCCAGTAGAGGACAGGCTTCGAACACCCGGGCAGGCGAATCCGCGCCGCACCCCGACCGCCAAAGATTGGAGACGGAGCGATGAAACGCACCTATCAGCCTTCGAACCTGGTTCGCAAACGCCGCCACGGTTTCCGCGCACGCATGGCCACCAAGGCAGGCCGCAAGATTCTGAACGCACGCCGCGCGCGTGGCCGCAAGTCGCTGAGCGCATAAGCCCTCAACGACCGACGTTCTGACGCACATGACGCCGCCGGAGGCCCCTGAGGATGGCATCGACCACCCCGGGGAAACGCCCCCGGCGGCGTCCGTTTGCGCGCCCGTCACCCTGACCGTGCTGCGCAACAGATCCGATTTCCTCAAAGCCGCCGGCGCCCGCAGGCAGGGCACCTCGACCATGATGGTGCAGGCCCGCAAACGCAGCCCCGACGAAGGCGGCGAGGGCATTCGCGTGGGCTTCACCTGCTCCAAGAAGGTGGGCAACGCCGTGGCCCGCAACCGCGCCAAGCGACGCCTGCGCGAAGCGGCGCGCGCGGTGCTGCCCGAAACCGGGCGTCCGGGCTGGGACTACGTCCTCATCGGCCGCGCCAACGAGACCGGCACCCAGCCCTTCGAAACACTCCTCGGCGATCTCCGGCGCGCGCTGCGTAAACTGCACAGCCCGCCCAGATAATCCCGCCTATCTGCCGTGGCTGCGGTCATACCCGTTCAGGCCGGGGCTCTGCCATCCCGCCAGCGCGCCATCTGCAGGCGCGAATACCTCGACCAGCATCGGATAGCAGGCGGCAGTGTCCGAGGAATGCTCTGACGAACAATCGCCACCCGGACAGGCGCTCAGATTGCCCAGCACATCGATCTCGGCAAAAAACTCCAGGTAATCGCCGGGCCGCACCGGCGAGGCCTTCATGAAGTACTGCCCGGTATCGCGAGTGAACCCGGTGCACATGAACACGTTCAGCACGTCGTGAACATGCAGTTCGGCCTCGGCCAGCGGTATGCCCAGATGATCGGCCAGCGCCCGTGTCAGGTTGGAATGACAGCAATGGTGATACTGCGTCCCGGCCAGCAGATTGCCGGTATAGGGATCGCAGCGCGTGCCGATCACGTCATGCACCGAACCGCCGAATGCGTCGATTCCGTACCAATCCAGCGTGTCCTCGATGATGGTGGCCATCGGACGCATATGGGGCAGGCTCGACCACAACCGCTCTCCGGTGGTGACATGGGTGCCGTGCAACGCGCGGGTCTTGCCCGAAAAAAACCGCTCGGACAGATCGTGCAGATTCCACAGGTTGAAATCCCCCACCTGCGGCCCCTCGATCGAGGTGATGCGAAAGAAATGCCCGGCAGGCACTTCGAAACAGGCGGCATCGCGCGGCGGCACCACCACCTCGGCCGTCTTGGTCGCCGTCGCCCGCGCCGCCCGGTAAAGATCCAGATCGGGCGCGGGCAACGTTTCGGGCGGATAGCAGATCACCGGCGCCACGGCGCGGCGGGCAACGGCATCAGAAGGGGCATTCGTCATGGGGCACCTGTCACGGATTTTCCGCACATAAAGCCCCAGTCAGGCTCCAGAGGCAATACGGCCCCGGCCCCAGGTCCGAAAATTCAGATCGCAATCACATCCAGCGGCGGAAACCCGTTGAACCCGACCGACGCATAGGTCGAGGTATAGGCGCCGCAATTGCGGATCGTGATCCGATCACCGCCACGCAGGCCCAGCGGCAGATGCACCAGTTTCTTTTCATACATCACGTCGGCGCTGTCGCAGGACGGCCCGGCCAGAACACAAGGCCCGGTGGGCTCGTGATCCCGCTCGGTCAGGAACTGATAACAGATCGCCTCGTCCATGGTCTCGGCCAGACCCGAAAACTTGCCGATATCCAGATAGACCCATCGGTGCAGATCGTTGTCCGATTTGCGCGCAACCAGCAGCACCTCGGCGGCAATCGCACCTGCCTCGGCCACCATGCCCCGGCCCGGCTCCGCCATGAGATGCGGAACCTCGCCAAAACGCTCGGTCACCAGCTTGATGACCTCGGCGGCGTACAGCTCGGGCGCATCCACCTCGGTGCCGTAATAGGCCGGAAAGCCGCCGCCGATGTTGAGCAGGCTCAGGTCGTGTCCCGCCGCGCGGGCGGCGTGCCAGACGGCGGCGACCTGATCCAGAACCGGCACCCACATTTCGGCCCGGCGGGTTTGCGACCCGACATGGAACGACAGACCAATCGCATCCAGACCAAGCGCGCGCGCATGGTCCAGCACCGCAATCGCCTTGTCGGGTGCACAGCCGAACTTGCGGCTCAGCGGCCAATCGGCCTGCGTCGCCTCGACGATCATGCGGATATAGACCCGCGCGCCGGGCGCATGCTCGGCGATCTTGTCCAGTTCGTCTTCGGCGTCGGCAGCAAACAGGGTGATACCCGCGTCATGCGCCCACGCGATGTCGGTCGGCTTCTTGACGGTGTTGCCGAACGAAATCCGCTCAGGCCCTGCACCGGCAGCAAAGCACATTTCGATCTCGACACGCGAAGCGGCGTCAAAATTGCTTCCTGCGCGGGCAAGCGTTTCCAGGATCGCTGGATGCGGATTGGCCTTGACGGCATAGTGGATCCAGGCCCTGCCCAAACCCTGCGCCAGCGCCGCGAACTGACGGGCAACCGCATCGGTGTCGATCACCAGCGTCGGGCGGTCAAATCGGTTGGTCAGAATGAAGGATTCAGCGCGCGACAGAGTCGCATCGCCACGGGCAAAAAGCCCGGTTACGAGAGCGTTCATGGTCATCTCCAACAGGCGCGGCGCGGTGACCGCGAAGCTAAGGTGGAGACGTTACCGTCGCTACGTAACCATAGGGAGCAGCCCTTACGACAGAGGCGCGTGCGTTGGCGTCTTTAATCGCCATATCGGAGTCTTGCGAACTCATTGCAAGAAGAAAATTCGGGTCCAAAATAAATTTTTGCCGCGCCCGCAAATTCTTTGTCGCCCCGGCAACGCATTTGTACAAAACGGAACATGACCCCTTTGAAACCGGTACAATTCGGACAGTTCGAGGCCTAGTCACGCGTCCGCAAACACGCCTTGGGCGCATCCTGACCCGCCACGCGCGCCCCGCAAAACGCGCAGGTCCAGCACCCTTCGGCCCGGTGCTGCCGCCATCGGCAATCACGCGTCAGCGAAGTTGTACGCGCCCGCCAGACGAAATAGGCAAATACCCCAAGGGCAAGAAGCAATAGCAGAACCGGCATACCCCGGACATCTGCCCGGGGCCTCGCCGGAACGCAAGCCTTAGGTTACGCGGCGTTTGCATATTCGAACAGATCGGGCTCACGCGAAACGGGCGGGATTTCCTTTTCCGGAGTGTAATATGCCCATGCCTGCTCCAACAGTTTCAGGGCCTCGTCTGCCGGGAATTTTCTTTTTTCTTCAACGGCTTTCATGGGTGTCGTCCTTCTCAAGGTCAACCATCCCTCCCCGCTTCGACATTAGGCCCGCGAACGGCGCAAATCACCCCATCTCTTTGCATTCTGGACATGCACAGACCGCAAGGCTGACTTCAATGGATCAGCATATCGCCCGCAAGACCCAGCGCGAAACCCATCACGCCACCAAGGGCCGGCGACCAGCTTCCCTTGCTTCTCGCCTCAGGTGCGATGTCCTGAAACAGCAGGTACAGAATACCGCCAGCGGCAAAGATCATGATCGCGCCCAGAGTTTCCGGATCGTTGGACAGAAAGTGGAAACCAACTGCCGCACATACCGGCCCCAATGCCGCAAGGCCCAGAAAAATAACGATAATCTGCACGCTCGACACATGACTGTTTTTCCAGATGTCGCGAAATGCCGAAAACCCCTCGGGCAGGTTTTGAAGGAAGATCATCGCCGCCAGCAGCTTGGCCGTTGCCGCCTCGACGGTCAGCAAAGCGCCCAGCGCCATCGCTTCGGGCAGGAAGTCGAGCAGCATCGCCAGCAACAAGGCACCGGTCCCCCCCTGCCGCTCAAGGTGCTTGTCGACTGCATAGAAGGTCAGCCCACCGCCTAACAGAAGCGGAACGGCAAAAAAGACGGGCAAAGCTTGCGACCCTTTCGGCACCAGTACAAGCGCAACCGCCGATAGCAAAGCACCACCTCCAAAGGCCGTGATGCCATGCAGAACCCGGTCTTTCAGCTGCAGATCGCTGATATGTTCATAGCGCGCCAAAGCTCCGCCCAAAGGCATCGCGAGGCCAGCAAAAAGGGAAAGCAACAATGCGTATGTCAGCGGCGTCATACCGCTGACACTAGGCATCTCAAACGGTGCGTTCCACCATCATTTTCTTGATCTCCGCAATCGCCTTGGCCGGGTTCAGACCCTTGGGACAAGTCTTTGCGCAGTTCATGATCGTATGGCAGCGGTAAAGCTTGAATGGATCTTCCAACTCATCCAGACGCTCCCCCGTTGCCTCATCCCGGCTGTCGATGATCCAACGATAGGCGTGCAAAAGCGCGGCGGGGCCAAGATAACGATCACCGTTCCACCAATAGCTGGGGCACGAGGTCGAGCAGCTGGCGCACATCACGCATTCATACAGCCCGTCCAGTTTCTTGCGGTCCTCTATCGACTGCTTCCACTCCTTGGCCGGACGGTTGGTCTTGGTTTCCAGCCACGGCATGATCGAAGCGTGCTGGGCATAGAAATGCGTCAGATCCGGGATCAGGTCCTTGACCACCGGCATATGCGGCAGCGGATAGATCTTCACGTCGCCCTTGATCTCATCCATGCCGTAGATGCAGGCCAAAGTGTTTATCCCGTCGATATTCATCGCGCATGAGCCACAAATGCCTTCGCGGCAGGAGCGGCGGAAAGTCAGCGTCGGATCGATCTCATTCTTGATCTTGATCAGTGCGTCCAGAACCATCGGGCCGCATTCGTCCATATCGACGAAATAGGTATCCACGCGCGGGTTTTGACCGTCATCCGGATTCCAGCGATAGATCTGGAATTTCCGCACATTGGTCGCGCCTTGAGGCTTGGGCCACGTCTTGCCCGTGGTGATCCTGGAGTTCTTGGGGAGGCTGAATTGAACCATGATCTGTCTCCTTAGAACGTCCGCGCCTTGGGCGCGATTTTCTTGAGGCTGATGCCGCCTTCTTCTTCGGTGGTCAGCGGATCAACGATTACGGGACGATAGCTGAGGTCGACCTGGTTGCCTTCAACCCGGCTGACTGTATGCACTCGCCAGTTCTCGTCGTCGCGCGTGGTGAAAT
Organism: Ruegeria sp. BHSB058; assembly: GCF_059613285.1. Taxonomy (NCBI): domain Bacteria; kingdom Pseudomonadati; phylum Pseudomonadota; class Alphaproteobacteria; order Rhodobacterales; family Roseobacteraceae; genus Ruegeria; species Ruegeria sp. BHSB058. The sequence goes on from NZ_JBXWSF010000008.1 coordinate 26,971, forward strand.
CCTCGTGCGCATGCGCGCCGCGGCTTTCCTTGCGCGCCTCGGCACCGACGATGGTGGCCAGCGCGTTGGGCATCAGGTTGGTGAGTTCCAGCGTTTCCATCAGGTCGCTGTTCCAGACCAACGACCGGTCGGTGACTTTCAGGTCGTCCAACTTGGCTGCGATGGCGGTCATCTTCTCGACGCCTTCGGCCATGGTTTTCGAGGTGCGGAACACTGCCGCGTCCGCCTGCATGGTCTTTTGCATCTCAAGCCGCAGATCGGCGGTTGCGACGCCTCCGCTGGCATTTCGCAGCCCGTCGAACCGATCAAACGCCTTGTCGACCGACGTCTGGTTCAACACCGGGTTCGGCGCCTCGGCATCGACGACCGTGCCAGCGCGAATCGCGGCGGCACGGCCAAAGACCACCAGGTCGATCAGCGAGTTCGAACCCAGGCGATTGGCGCCATGTACCGAAGCGCAACCCGCCTCGCCCACGGCCATCAGGCCAGGCACGACGGCGGTCGGATTGTCGGAGGTCGGGTTCAGCACTTCGCCCCAATAGTTGGTCGGAATGCCGCCCATGTTGTAGTGCACGGTCGGCAGAACCGGGATCGGTTCCTTGGTCACGTCCACTCCGGCAAAGATCTTGGCCGATTCCGAGATACCTGGCAGACGCTCTGCCAGAGCCTCGGGCGGCAGGTGGGAAAGATTCAGGTGGATGTGATCGCCATCCTTGCCCACGCCGCGGCCTTCGCGGATTTCCATGGTCATCGAGCGGCTGACATAGTCACGCGGCGCGAGGTCCTTGTACTGAGGCGCGTAACGCTCCATGAACCGCTCGCCTTCGGAGTTGGTCAGGTATCCACCTTCGCCCCGAGCACCTTCGGTGATCAGGCAGCCCGAACCGTAAATGCCGGTCGGATGGAATTGTACGAACTCCATATCCTGCAGGGCCAGTCCAGCACGTGCCACCATGCCGCCGCCGTCACCGGTGCAGGTATGCGCCGAAGTAGCCGAGAAGTAGGCGCGCCCATAACCGCCGGTCGCCAGCACCACCATCTTGGCATTGAAGACATGCATGGTGCCGTCGTCCAGCTTCCAGCAGACAACCCCCTGACATTGCCCGTCATCGGACATGATCAGATCGATGGCGAAATACTCGATGTAGAACTCGGCGTTGTTCTTGAGGCTCTGGCCATAGAGCGTGTGCAGGATGGCGTGGCCGGTCCGGTCGGCGGCGGCACAAGTCCGTTGCACCGCGGGGCCCTCGCCGAACTCGGTCGTGTGACCGCCAAAGGGGCGCTGATAGATCTTGCCCTCTTCAGTGCGGCTGAAGGGTACGCCGTAATGCTCCAGCTCATAAACCGCCTTGGGCGCGTGGCGGGCCAGGTATTCCATCGCGTCGGTATCGCCCAACCAGTCCGACCCTTTGACGGTGTCGTACATGTGCCATTGCCAGTTGTCCGGCCCCATATTCGACAGCGAGGCGGCGATCCCACCTTGTGCGGCAACCGTGTGCGAGCGGGTCGGGAAAACCTTGGTCACACAGGCGGTGCGCAGGCCCTGTTCGGCCATGCCCAGCGTCGCCCGCAGACCGGCACCGCCAGCGCCGACAACGACCACGTCATATTCATGCGTTTCGTATTCGTAAGCAGCCATGTTCTTTCAGCTCCGGTCGTTAGAGGGCGATGCGCGCGATAGCAAAAAGGCCGGTCGCGGCGGCGGCATAGGACAAGCAGATCACGCCGATGATCAGAATTTTCTGCGTCAGGCCATGGACGTAATCTTCAAGCATCACCTGCGCGCCGTCAGCAAAGTGCTTGAAGCCGACGAGCAGCGTCAACGCCGCGACGATGGCCGGGAACGGGCGCGAGAAGTAGTCCAGCACTGCATCATGTGGCTGACCCAACATCGGGCCAAAGGTAAAGACGAACAGTGGCACAAGGATCAGCAGAGCCACCGAGCTGACTTTCATGGCCCAGAAATGAGCGGTTCCGGCTTTCGCGGCCCCCATGCCAACGGCACGTTTGCGGTCGGTAAGATAACGCATCATCGGCCTCCGTTATGCGATGACCAGAAGGGTCAGGATGGTCAGGACGAACGAGCCGATCACCACAGCCCATCCCAGCTTGTAAGCGGTCGGGATGTCCAGGCCGATTGCATTGTCCCAAACCAGATGCCGGACGCCGGCCAGAGTGTGATACCACAGCCCCCAAAGCGACAGCGCCATGACTATGTCGCCCAGCAAAGACGTGATCACGGCATTGGCGAATGCGTAGTACTCGGGCGAGGTCGCGGCGGCGAGGAACCACCAGACGATCAGCAGCGCCGCAACGATGAGTGCGTTTCCGGTGATGCGCGTCAGAATGGACGTCACCGACGTCAGCTGCGGCCGGTAAATGCTCAGGTGCGGTGAAAGCGGGCGGTTGCCCCGATTGACATCGGCCATTGTGGCTCCTTTCAGGTTGGTTGAGAGAGTTTTTACCCGATTTTCCGAATCTGTCACGCGCTGCAGGTGCAAAAAGATCAGAAAAAGCGATCAATTCTGCGGATATTGCATGTTTGTGATCACGCGGACAATCTGTGTGATCACGTTGCCCCCGCCGGAGCGGGAATGTGAGCGATATCAAGCAACCGCCATTGTGATCACGAATCTTGTTTTGTCACCGAAACGCGGTTTGTTGGGTAACTTCGCGCAGCAATTTCTTCCGGATGCGCTCGGGATAATCCCGAAAGCCCCCGGCTGTGACGACAAAAGCACCTTCGCCAATAATGACGTTTTCGTAAAAGTAAGCGGTCAAGTCTGGCTCGCTTTCCTCAATGGCAATTGCATTGACCGTAATGCCCAATTCGCGCAAACCCTCATGCGTTTTTGTCGGTTCAATCCCTTCGTTGGACACCCCATCCCCCGAAACATCAATCAACAGCCGCGAGCAATCCCGAACTTCGGCAAAGGTCGCCATCGTCGCTTCCAGCGCCTCACCGATCGCGGTCGAAAAATTTCGCCAGATGCGGGGATCGTTTTCCACATTCCGCGCAAACGCCTCAAGGGCTTCGAAACTGTCAACGCTGGTCCAGGGGATCGTGACCTGCTGGCGGGACGCGCCTGTCCACTGGATCAGCATCAGTTGCGCCTCGGCCCGCACCAGCGCCTCGGACACTACCGGGTCGCGCAAGCCTTCGGCCAAGCCGTCCATCTGAAGGCGGTATTCCCGAGAATCAACGGAACCAGAAACATCCACAGCCAAGGCCAACGCCAGATCGCAGGCCGCCGCTGGCGGCGCCAGAACAACACTGAAAGCAATGCAGCGTAGAACGTTCATGCCCCCAGCCTAGCACGGAAAATCCGCGTTGGGATCACATGACTGTCAGGTGCCCGATGTTACTTTGGCATCAACGCCCAATAGTCCAGATCCAACAGCACCTCGGGGCGGTATTTGCCCTCGTCTGTTTTCAGCGCGAACACCTCGCCGCCTTTGGTCGCCACCAGCCGCAGACGGATTGCACCAACGCCGGGCGCGCCAGTGTCCGCCTTGTCCAGAACTTCGGTCCAGGCTTTTACCGTGTCCCCGGCAAAACACGGATTGGCGTGCGCGCCGCCGTTCAGACCCACAATCATCTGGGCATTGGCCAGACCGTTGAAAGACAGGGCGCGCGCCATCGAGATGACGTGACCGCCATAGATCAGGCGGCCTTCGGGACGGAAAGTCAGGTCAAAATGCACCTTGGCGGTGTTCTGCCACAACCGGGTGGCGATCATGTGTTCGGCTTCTTCGATGGTCACGCCATCAACATGGTCGATTTTTTCCCCGACTTCATAGTCGCCCCAGCGATGCGGTTCGCCCGCCAGGTCAAAATCGTAGGTCGTGAAATCCAGTCCTTCTGGGATCACCAGCCGGTCGGCAGGCACGACCTTGTCAAGCTCCGGCACCACGGTATCCGGCGCGGGGGCGTCGAGGTTCGATTTGCGCACCATCACCCAGCGGACATATTCGATGACCACCTCGTCGCGCTGGTTCAGCCCGCGCGTGCGCACCCAAACCACCCCGGTTTTGCCGTTCGAGTTCTGCTTGAGCCCGATCACTTCGGACACAGAACGCAGCGTGTCGCCGGGCCAGACCGGTTTCAGCCAACGCCCCTCGGCATATCCCAGATTGGCGACCGCGTTCAGCGACACATCCGGTACGGTCTTGCCAAAAACCACATGGAACGCCGCCAGATCATCGATCGGGCTTTGCGGCAGACCGCAGGACTGTGCAAATGCGTCCGACGAGTAAAGCGCGTGGCGTGCTGGGTAAAGCGCGTGGTACAATGCGCGCTCCCCCCCCGATACCGTGCGTGGAACCGCGTGGATCAAGGTTTGCCCGACGGAATAATCCTCGAAAAAGCGGCCCGGGTTGGTCTTCGCCATCATTGCTGCCCCAGTTTCATTGCCGGAGAATAGTCGGCCTCGACATCCTTGGTTACGGCCTGCGCGCAACGCATGACGTTGTTTGCAGGATCAAAGGCATAGGATGGAGACCCATGCAATTCCCACCCCTTGGCCAATGCATCCGAAACCTTGTGACAGAATGCTGACGTGTCCTCCTCGGTCAGGAGGCGATAGAGCTTCGACATGCTATTTCCTTATGTCGGGAAGGGTGACGGGCCGACGAGCCCATGAATATTGCCGATGACGACCAGCAGAACGATCGAGGCCACAAAGAACATACCGTCCTTGCCCAGCGTGCCCGGCTGCGACGGGGTCCAGTTTGGCTCTGCCCGGTTGATCGCGACAACCTCGACCATACCCCACAGGAACAGGCCACCGAACAGGATGATCGACGCAAGATCGCCGTTTACCAGCAGATGCGCCACGGCCCATGCCCGGAAACCCGCCAGCATCGGATGGCGCATTTTGTTCAGGATCAGGCCCTTGGTGCCCGCAGGGCTCATCATCCAGATCGCGATCAACACCAGCAGGTTGTTGATATGCACCATGAAGGTCGGCGGTGACCAGACATGGATGAAATCGGTCATGCGATAGCCGATGACCATCAAAACGATGGACACCAGCAGTGCTGCGGCAACCGACCCTTTGCCAGACTCGCCCATCGCGGCGCGTCGCTCGGGCATAATACGTTTGAACAGATGGGCGGCCCACCAAAGCGCCACACCCAGGATCAGAAGAACGAAGCCCATTGCCGGCCTACCCCGCTTGCAAAATCAAAATCGCCTCTGCTTTTGCCAGAATTTCGCGGGCCGTTGCAACGTGAAGATTTTCGACGATCTTGCCATCCACCACGGCAACCCCCTGCCCCCGCGCTGTGACTTCTTCGAAAGCGGCAATCTGGCGACGGGCCAGGTCGACTTCGCTATCCGACGGAGCAAAGGCGGCGTTGGCGATATCCACCTGCGCCGGGTGGATCAGGGTCTTGCCATCAAAACCCATATCCCGGCCCTGTTCACATTCGGAGGCCAGCCCCTCGACATCCTTGAAGGCGTTGTAGACGCCGTCGATGATGATCAGGCCCTCGGCCTTGGCCGCCAGAACACACAGGCCCAGTGAGGTCATCAGGGGCGTGCGGTCAGGGCGGAAACGGGTCTGAAGCTCCTTGGCAAGGTCGTTCGTGCCCATGACGAAGCCCGCCATCAGCGGATGCGCCGCGATTTCCGCCGCGTTCAGCATGCCGCGCGGTGTTTCCATCATCGCCCAAATCGGCAGATCGCCGGTGATCGCAGCGAGCGCCTCTACATCCGCGGCGCTGTTCACCTTGGGCAACAGAACGACATCCGCCGCCATCTCGCGCACTGCTTCGGCATCGGCCCGCCCCCAAGGGGTGTCGAGGCCGTTGATTCGCACGATCCGCACCCGATCGCCATAACCGCCCGCCGCCAGAGCCGCCTTGAGCGTCTCGCGGGCGTTGTCCTTTTCATTCGCGGCAACCGCATCCTCGAGATCAAAGATGATGGCATCGACAGGCAAGGTTCTGGCCTTTTCCAGAGCCCGCTCCCGGGATCCCGGAATGTAAAGTACTGAGCGATAGGGGCGCAGGCGTTGATCCATGGTTTTCCCTCAAGAAATAAAGTTGCGCAAAACTGCCCCCTTTTTTCCGGAAAGTTCAAGAGCTAAAACGCCGCATTGCAGCATTATCGCCGCGTAGCAACGCACCGCGCGCGCATTTCATCACTCTGTCAGCCTCTCTGACGCAGCCTTTCCTTACAAACATGCAAGGGTGATACGATGAACAAAATAGCATTGGCGATGAGCTTTGGTATACTGGCGCTGGCGGCTCAGCAGTTGCAGGCACAGGGGCAAAACTGTGCGCCGCGTGAAGCGGTTCTGGAAAGACTTTCGGAAACCTTTGGTGAAACCCGTCGAGGGATCGGGTTGGCCCAGCAGGGGGTGGTGATGGAGGTTTTTGCCTCGGACGAGACCGGTTCCTGGACAATCACCGTCACGTTGCCCAACGGTGTGACCTGTCTGGTGGCATCGGGTCAATCTTATGAAGCCCTGGCCGACAACCTGCCCGCATCCGGACAGGACGCCTAGGTCAGGGCGTCCCAGATCAATTTGCATCCCGTGACCATCAACAAAACATAGGCGATGCCGAAAAACACCCGCTCGGACACCATCCAATGCGCGCGGACGCCAAGCCATGCGCCCAGCAACGCGAAAGGGGCCAACAGCAGATCCGCCACTGCGGTCTGGAGTGTGAACATCCCAAGAAAAGCATACGGGACGAATTTGGCAATGTTGATGGCCCAGAAAACAAGAACTGTCGTCGCCTGAAACTGCGTCTTCGAAAGCCGTTGTGACAGCAGATAGACGGCCGCAGGCGGGCCTCCGGCATGGCTGACAAAGCTGGTGAACCCGGCAACCACGCCCGACAGCAACCCGACCGAAGCAGGCAGCCGGTTGGCAAGTGATGGCGCCCAACCCCGCGACTGGCCAAGGTGCCATATCACGAAAAGTACCGAAATCCCGCCGATCAGCAGGCGCAGCACATCTGCATCGGTGACCTGATACAGGCAGGCCCCCAATGCGACGCCGGGCAGGCCTCCGAGGATCAGCAACCTGGCATCTGGCAGGCTCCACCGCTTCCAATAGGGGCGCAAGGTCGCCAGATCGATCAACATCAAAAGCGGCAGCATCAGCGCAAGCGCCTGGCCCGGTTCCAGTATCAGCGCCAGAATCGAGGCTGATGCAAAGGCCACGCCTGAACCGAAACCGCCCTTGGAAATGCCTGCAAAGACCACCGCCGGGATCGCAACGACGAAAAACAAGACGTTGATTTCCAACACGTCAGCGCCCCCGAAACCCCTGTTCCCCAAGTCCTTTAGCGCAATCAGAAGGCCGTGCGCAATCTGTATGCGGTCGCATGCCGCGTTGCAGAACCCTTGCGCGATGCCGTTTTAACGACTAGCAAAACCGCGATTTCAAACCCGACCGGAGATATTCCAAATGGCCAGACCCAAGATCGCGCTGATCGGCGCAGGTCAGATCGGCGGCACGCTCGCCCACCTCGTCGCACTGAAAGAACTCGGCGACGTCGTTCTCTTTGACATTGCCGAGGGTATCCCCGAAGGCAAGGCATTGGACATCGCTGAATCCGGCCCGGCCGAAGGATTCGACGCCAAACTCAAAGGTACCCAGTCCTACGAGGATATCGCAGGCGCGGACGTCTGCATCGTCACCGCCGGTGTGCCCCGCAAGCCGGGCATGAGCCGCGACGACCTGCTGGGCATCAACCTCAAGGTCATGAAATCGGTTGGCGAAGGCATCGCCGCCAATGCGCCCGACGCATTCGTGATCTGCATCACCAACCCGCTCGACGCCATGGTCTGGGCGCTGCGCGAGTTCTCGGGCCTGCCCCACAACAAGGTCTGCGGCATGGCCGGGGTGCTGGATTCGGCCCGCTTCCGCCACTTCCTGGCGGAAGAGTTCAACGTGTCGATGAAAGACGTGACCGCATTTGTTCTGGGCGGCCACGGTGACACGATGGTGCCTTCGGTGCGCTATTCGACTGTCGCCGGCATTCCGCTGCCCGATCTGGTTGAAATGGGCTGGACCACGCAAGAGCGCCTTGATGCCATCGTGCAGCGCACCCGCGACGGTGGCGCCGAGATCGTCGGCCTGCTGAAGACCGGTTCGGCCTACTATGCGCCCGCCACCAGCGCCATCGAAATGGCCGAAGCTTACCTCAAGGACCAAAAACGCGTCCTGCCCTGTGCCGCCTATTGCGATGGCGAACTGGGCGTGAGCGGCATGTATGTCGGTGTTCCGACCGTGATCGGCGCAGGCGGCATCGAGAAGATCGTGAACATCAAGCTCAACGCTGTCGAACAGGAAGGCTTCGACAATTCGGTCAACGCCGTCAAGGGCTTGATCGAAGCGTGCAAGGGCATCGACGGCTCGCTGGCCTGACGAGTCGCATTCCGCAAAATCAGGATCGGCTCGTATCGGGCCGATCCTTTGCTGATGTCACCACCCGCAATCGGCGACATTGCAAGGCCGCACGACCCGGCCGGTTGATATTAGAGTCGGTTTTCAGCTTCTTGCTGGCGTTCCCACGTTTCGATCATACGGTAGTCAACAGCATAGAAGCGTTCGATGTCCCCCCGGATCGCGTCCGATACCGCAACCTTCAGTTTCGCCGATCTGTTTTCCCAGATACCGTGGTCGGCCGGTTCGGTGCCGGTTGCCTCGTCAACCCAATCAAATACCTGCGCCAAACCATCCTCGAACCTGAACAGCTTTGTATCAGGCACGACGAAGTCGGCCTGAGGTTTGATATGGTTGTCGAACGTGTATTCATCCCGTCCATACCGGTCAAAAGCCGCCTTGACCCAATCATCAAAGGGCTTCGGGTTCGCCTTGCCTGCGGCACGGTATCTATACTCGCTGACTATCCGGGACACCGGGTCGCGGAATACGGCAAAGGAGTGATCATAAAACTCGCGCGGAACCAATTTGGAGTGAATATGCGAATCCATGTGCTGAGCAACCGTGGCTGACCATCCCATTCTACGACCATGCCGCAGGGCAAGCGGGCCTTTCAGCGCCAGATATCTCTCAATGCTGGTCCCACCCGTTTTGGGAATGTGCACAAAAAACAGTATAGATTGAGATATCCGCGCAAGAGGCATGATCCACCAGTATGAAGCTCCGGCCTTGGAATCCGGCCTTGTTTGTCTTACCCCGACATTGCACAGGTCGGGATCTCTCTCAACACCATCGTTTGCAAGACAGCCAAGCCGAGTCGCACAGAGCGCTGTTTCCCAAGCCAACCATTTCCGTATGTGATCACACCTAAAAAACCTGTGATCACAAAACATAAAAATCTTCGTGAAAATCCCCCATTTCGGCAAAAAACCCTTTAAATCCGGATGCCGAACACGCCTATATCGGTGAAATCGCAGTCACACGGGACAGTTTCGATGAACATTCACGAATACCAAGCCAAGGCTCTTCTTCGCAGTTACGGTGCGCCGGTTTCCGACGGGCGTGTCGTTCTGCGCGCGGAAGAGGCGAAAACCGCCGCCGGTGCGCTCGACGGCCCGATGTGGGTGGTAAAAGCCCAGATTCACGCAGGCGGGCGCGGCAAAGGGCACTTCAAAGAATCCGACGCCGGCGAAAAGGGGGGCGTGCGCCTGACCAAGTCGGTCGAGGAAGCTGCCGAGGAAGCCAAGAAGATGCTGGGCCGCACTCTGGTGACGCATCAGACCGGCCCGGTCGGCAAGCAGGTGAACCGCATCTATATCGAGGACGGCTCGGGCATTCAGACAGAGATGTACCTGGCCCTGCTGGTGGACCGTGGCACCAGCCGCATTTCCTTTGTCTGCTCGACCGAGGGCGGTATGGACATCGAAGAGGTCGCCGCCGAGACACCTGAAAAGATCCTGTCCTTCTCGGTCGACCCGGCAACCGGCTATCAGCCCTATCATGGACGCCGCATCGCATTCATGCTGGGCCTCGAAGGCAAACAGGTGAAACAGTGTGTCGCGCTGATGGGTACGCTGTACAAGATGTTCGTCGACAAAGACATGGAGATGCTGGAAATCAACCCGCTGATCGTGACCGACACGGGCGATCTGAAATGCCTCGACGCAAAGATGGGCTTTGACGGCAACGCTGTCTATCGCCACCCCGACATCGCCGAACTGCGCGACACGACCGAGGAAGACCCCAAGGAGCTGGAAGCCTCCAAGTACGATCTGAACTACATCGCGCTGGATGGTGAGATCGGCTGCATGGTGAACGGTGCCGGTCTGGCCATGGCCACCATGGACATCATCAAGCTGTACGGGGCCGAGCCTGCCAACTTCCTCGACGTAGGTGGCGGTGCGACCAAAGAGAAAGTGACCGAGGCGTTCAAGATCATCACCTCGGACCCGAACGTCAAAGGCATTCTGGTCAACATCTTCGGCGGCATCATGCGCTGTGACGTCATCGCCGAGGGCGTTGTCGCCGCGGTGAAAGAGGTTGGCCTGCAGGTTCCGCTGGTCGTGCGTCTGGAAGGCACGAATGTTGAGAAAGGCAAAGAGATCATCAACACCTCTGGCCTGGACGTGATCGCGGCGGACAACCTGAAAGACGGTGCCGAGAAGATCGTTAAGGCGGTGAAGGGCTGAGACGGATGAAGGCTCGACTAACATCGGCTCTCTTTGCTTTGCTTTTTGCGACTGCTTGCCAAACTACGAACGAAACAAGCAGTGCGCAGAAAGCATGGGAAGAACAGCCGACAGTGGCATCAGCCATTGCTGATGAAATACCGTTGGCAAAAGAGTTCGTTGCCGCGGGTGCAAATGCTTGTGCGTCTTTCTTTCTGAAAGGAACACCTCTGTCGTCTTTGACCGATAGAGGTTTTAAAAAAACCATATTCGGCTGGACCAAAGACCTTGGCAGGCCAAGTTTCCTTCTTCAGCGCAATTACGTTTCCGTACGCACTGTCGGAACGTCCGAATGTAGCGTGAACATTGGGGGAATGTCTTCGAACAACATTTACGCTTTTCGTGACATAGCCGACTCCACATGGTCCAAACGCGGCTTCAAGAGAGAGACGCGGCATTTTCAGAATGGCCGCAAGATCGACTTTTTGGTCAACGGAGGCACCGAGTTTGCTGCCTACACGAAATATGCAACCAGCAACCAGGGAAACGTCATCATTCTACAGTTCAACAGGTAGCACGATTGCGCCAACGGACATTCCCTTCCGGAACACCCAGCAGGATAGGACCACCTCCAAAACAGGTGGTCCCATCCTAGGATCAAGACAAGGAGACACCTAAAATGGCAGTCCTCATCGACGAAAATACCAAAGTGATCTGTCAGGGCTTTACCGGCTCGCAGGGCACATTCCACTCTGAACAGGCCATCGCCTATGGCACCAAGATGGTCGGCGGCGTGACCCCCGGCAAAGGCGGGATGGAACACCTGGGCCTGCCCGTGTTCAACTCGGTCCACGAGGCCAAGCATGTGACCGAAGCCAATGCCAGCGTGATCTATGTCCCGCCGCCTTTTGCGGCTGACTCGATCCTCGAAGCGATTGATGCCGAGATGGAAGTGATCGTCTGCATCACCGAAGGCATCCCGGTTCTGGACATGATGAAGGTGAAGCGCGCGCTGGAAGGCAGCAAGTCGCGCCTGATCGGGCCGAACTGCCCCGGTGTCATCACGCCTGACGCCTGCAAGATCGGCATCATGCCCGGCCACATTCACAAACGCGGGAGCGTGGGTGTCGTTTCCCGCTCGGGTACGCTTACTTATGAAGCTGTGAAACAGACAACTGACGTAGGACTGGGCCAGTCCACCTGTGTGGGCATTGGCGGCGACCCGATCAAGGGCACCGAACATATCGACGTGCTGGAATGGTTCCTGGCCGATGACGAAACCACTTCGATCATCATGATCGGCGAAATCGGCGGCTCGGCCGAGGAAGAAGCCGCACAGTTCCTGGCAGATGAGGCCAGGAAGGGCCGCAAAAAGCCGGTCGCCGGTTTCATCGCAGGCCGCACGGCCCCTCCGGGCCGCCGCATGGGCCACGCGGGCGCAATCGTCGCCGGTGGCAAGGGCGGTGCCGAAGACAAGATCGAAGCCATGCGCTCGGCCGGGATCGTCGTGGCCGAAAGCCCGGCGCAGCTGGGTGAGGCTGTGCTGGAAGCGATTGGGTAAGTGACCAATAGCTGGGCATATACTCTGAGAGTAGCGCTCAGATTTCAGGGTGGACGGTCAACGTCCGCCCTGCTTGACGTTAAGATGCGTCCAAGGAAATCTAATGACTATCGTTGAAGCCACGCGCACTTGTTTCTCAAAGTACTTTATCTTCTCGGGAAGAGCCTCTCGGCCTGAATTCTGGAAATTTGTGTTATTTTTGCTACTTTTATATGTTGTGGCGACAGTTGCAAACTCCGTACTTTTTGGACCAACAGTCACCCAGAGCTTTCAGGTTTCAGTGAACTCTAGTGGTGAGCAGACTCAAGGCCTCGTGACGCATCACTCTTACAACGGTGGATGGATAGGGCTTGTGGTCCAATTGGTCACTGCAATACCGCTTCTTGCTGTGGCTTGGCGCCGAATGCGCGACACGGGTCGCGGAGGGTGGTACGTTCTATTTCCCATTCCCGCATTTGCTATTTCGATTTTAATTTTTTTCCTGACTTCGCAGCCTGTTGCAATTGATCAAAGTTCGATTCCGGCAGAGTTCGAAATAGGAGAGACAGTGCGTTTGCCGCAAAGTGCTGCACTGTTTCTAGTTGCTTGGCTCATCGCCGTTGCCAGCATGATTTGCGTGATCGTCTGGCTGGCGCGCCAATCGGAACCAAATCGCAACCGGTTTGATCCCCCGATTGACGACGAAGAGGTCGTGACATGACCTTCTCCGACGCCATCCGCACCTGTTTCTCCAAGTTCTTCACCTTCTCGGGTCGTGCCTCGCGGCCCGAATACTGGTTCTTTTTCCTGTTCATCATGATCTGGAACATGATCGCCGGGATCATCGACTGGCAGTTCTTCACTCAGGTTGTAGTGACTGAAACCGAGACTTCCAAATCCGTCACGGCCATCTCAACAGGTCCGGTGCAGACCATGGTCAGCTTGATCATCTTTTTCCCGCATCTGGCCGTCGTGTGGCGACGCATGCATGATACCGGACGCAGTGGGCTTTATGCTTTGCTGCCGATCCTGCTGATCCTCGGTGCGCTGGCCGTTCTGGTTTTTGGTATCGGCCTAGCCAGCCAGTTCCACGGCGGCACGCTGGATATCCTGTTCACGCGGGCAACCCTGCTCATCGTTCTTCCGACACTACTGGTTCTGGTGGTGTCACCGCTCCTGGTCCTGTGGTGGTTGACCCGCCCCAGCCAGCCAGGCACCAATCAATACGGTCCCAACCCATATGAGGTAGCCCCATGACCGAACATACGCCCAACGACGTCTTTCACGCCTCCAGTTTCATGCAGGGGCACAATGCGGAATATCTGGAGCAGCTCTATGCCCAATACGCCAACGACCCCGGTGCCGTGGACGCGGCCTGGGGCGAGTTCTTTCGTCAGATGGGCGACGCCGATCTGGACGTGAAGAAAGAGGCGCAAGGCCCCTCCTGGGCGCGAACAGACTGGCCGCCGATGCCTGCCGACGACCTGACCGGCGCGTTGACGGGCGAATGGGCCGAGATCGACGCCAAGGCGGCGGGCAACAAGATCAAGGACAAGGCTGTCGCCACCGGCGTTGAGGTCAGCGAAGACCAGATCAAACGTGCGGTGCTGGATTCGATCCGGGCGCTGATGCTGATCCGGGCCTATCGCATCCGGGGCCATCTGGTGGCTGATCTGGACCCGCTGGGAATGCGCGCCAACACCCCGCATCCCGAGCTTGATCCCAAGACCTATGGGTTCACAGATGCCGACATGGACCGGCCGATTTTCATCGACAACGTACTGGGCCTGCAAATGGCCTCGATGCGGCAGATCGTTGAAATCGTAAAGCGTACCTATTGCGGCACCTTCGCGATGCAGTACATGCATATATCCGACCCGGCGCAGGCCGCATGGCTGAAAGAGCGGATCGAAGGGTATGGCAAGGAAATCTCGTTCACCCGCGAAGGGCGCAAGGCCATCCTCAACAAGATGGTCGAAGCCGAAGGGTTCGAAAAATTCCTGCACGTCAAATACATGGGCACCAAGCGGTTCGGTCTGGACGGCGGCGAAAGCCTGATCCCGGCGATGGAGCAGATCATCAAGCGTGGTGGTGCCCTTGGCCTCAGCGACATCGTCATCGGCATGCCGCACCGTGGCCGCCTGAACATTCTGGCCAACGTGATGGGCAAGCCCTATCGCGCGATCTTCAACGAGTTCCAGGGCGGCAGTTTCAAGCCCGAGGACGTCGACGGCTCGGGCGACGTGAAATACCATCTGGGCGCGTCCAGCGACCGCGAGTTCGACGGCAACACCGTACACCTGTCGCTGACCGCCAACCCCTCGCACCTCGAGGCGGTGAACCCGGTGGTGCTGGGCAAGGTCCGCGCCAAACAGGATCAATTGGGCGATGTCGAACGCACCAAGGTCATGGGCATATTGCTGCACGGCGATGCCGCCTTTGCCGGTCAGGGGGTCGTGGCCGAGGGCTTCGGCCTTTCCGGGCTCAAGGGGCACCGAACCGGTGGCACCATGCATATCATTGTCAACAACCAGATCGGGTTCACCACCGCGCCGCACTTCTCGCGATCCAGCCCCTATCCGACCGATATCGCGCTGATGGTCGAGGCGCCGATCTTTCACGTCAACGGCGACGACCCCGAGGCGGTTGTGCATGCGGCCAAGGTGGCGACCGAGTTCCGGCAAAAATTCCACAAGGACGTGGTCATCGACATCTTCTGCTATCGCCGGTTCGGTCACAACGAGGGCGACGAGCCCATGTTCACCAACCCGATCATGTACAAGAAGATCAAGACGCATAAGACCACTCTCAGCCTTTACACAGAGCGGTTGGTCAAGGACGGCCTCATCCCCGAGGGCGAGATCGAGGACATGAAGGCCGCCTTCCAGGCGCATCTGAACGACGAGTTTGAATCGGGCAAAGATTACAAACCCAACAAGGCCGACTGGCTGGATGGGCGCTGGTCGCATCTGGACAAGAACAAGGATGACTATGTCCGTGGCGAAACGGCCATTTCCCCAGAAACTCTTGCCGAGGTCGGCGCGGCGCTGACCCGTGCGCCCGAAGGTTACGCGCTACACAAGACAGTCGGGCGTCTTCTGGAAGCCAAGGCGCAGATGTTCGAGACCGGCAAGGGGTTCGACTGGGCCACCGGCGAGGCGCTGGCATTCGGCTCGTTGCTGACCGAGGGCTACCCGGTACGTCTGGCCGGTCAGGATGCAACGCGCGGCACCTTCAGCCAGCGCCATTCGGGCTTCATCCACCAGGAAACCGAAGAACGTTATTACCCGCTGAACAACATCCGGACGGGACAGGCGCAATACGATGTGATCGACTCGATGCTCAGCGAATACGCCGTGCTGGGCTTCGAGTATGGCTATTCGCTGGCCGAACCCAACGCGCTGGTCCTGTGGGAGGCCCAGTTCGGCGATTTCGCAAACGGTGCGCAAATCATGTTCGACCAGTTCATCAGCTCAGGCGAAAGCAAATGGCTGCGCATGTCCGGTCTGGTCTGCCTGCTGCCACACGGCTTCGAGGGTCAAGGCCCCGAACACTCGTCCGCGCGGCTCGAGCGGTATCTGCAGATGTGCGGCCAGGACAACTGGATCGTGGCCAACTGCACCACGCCCGCGAACTATTTCCACATCCTGCGCCGCCAGTTGCACCGCACCTTCCGCAAACCGCTGATCCTGGTGACGCCGAAATCCCTGTTGCGCCACAAGCTGGCGATCAGCGAAGCCGAGGATTTCACCACCGGTTCCAGCTTTCACCGGGTGCTGTGGGATGACGCGCAAAAAGGCAACTCGGACACCAAACTGGTCGCCGACGACAAGATCAAGCGGGTTGTCATGTGTTCGGGCAAGGTCTATTTCGACCTGCTGGAAGAGCGCGACGCGCGCGGCATCGACGACGTTTATCTAATGCGGATCGAACAGTTCTATCCCTTCCCCGCCCATTCGCTGATCAACGAACTGGAGCGGTTCAAGCAGGCCGAAATGGTCTGGTGCCAGGAAGAACCCAAGAACCAGGGCGCATGGACCTTTATTGAACCCAATATCGAATGGGTCCTGACCCGCATTGGCGCGAAACACCCCCGACCGGCCTATGTGGGCCGCGCAACCTCGGCCTCGCCCGCGACCGGTCTGGCCAGCCAACACAAAGCCCAACAAGAGGCGCTCGTGAACGAAGCGCTGAGCATCGAAGGAAAGTAAGCGATGACGATTGAAGTTCGAGTACCCACGCTTGGCGAATCCGTGACCGAAGCCACCGTTGCCACCTGGTTCAAGAAACCTGGCGATGCCGTGGCAGTGGACGAGATGCTGTGCGAACTGGAAACCGACAAGGTGACCGTCGAAGTACCGTCGCCCTCGGCCGGCGTGTTGGGAGAGATCGTGGCCGCCGAAGGCGAAACCGTTGGCGTGAACGCCCTGCTGGCGACCCTTGC
Organism: Ruegeria sp. BHSB058; assembly: GCF_059613285.1. NCBI lineage: Bacteria > Pseudomonadati > Pseudomonadota > Alphaproteobacteria > Rhodobacterales > Roseobacteraceae > Ruegeria > Ruegeria sp. BHSB058. The sequence continues at coordinate 43,528 of NZ_JBXWSF010000008.1, forward strand.
GTCCGGTGAAGGTGCGGCCCCGGCGCCTGCCGCGGCGGCAGAACCCGCAGAGGCCCCTGCAGCTTCGGGTGGCGGCGTTGATGTGATGGTGCCGACGCTGGGTGAATCCGTGACCGAGGCGACGGTTTCCACCTGGTTCAAGAAGGTCGGCGATACCGTCGCACAGGATGAAATGCTGTGCGAACTGGAAACCGACAAGGTGTCGGTCGAGGTTCCTGCCCCTACCTCGGGTGTGCTTGCAGAGATTGTTGCTCCCGAAGGCTCCACCGTCGAAGCCTCGGCCAAGCTGGCGGTAATCTCCAGCGCGGCCTCGGGCACATCGCGCGCACCCGCCGCCCCGGCAGCAGCAGTCACCCCGGCGGTTGCGACAAGCGGATCAAAGGACGTGGCCAACGCGCCTTCGGCCGAAAAAGCCATGTCCGAGGCCGGATTGACCGCCGGTCAGGTTCAGGGAACCGGCCGTGACGGACGCATAATGAAAGAGGATGTGGCCCGTGCGGTGGCAGCGGCCGCCGCCCCGGCGCCTGCGGCGGACGCACCTGCTCCGGCGGCACCAGCCCCACGCGCGCCTGTGGCCGCCGAGGATGCGGTGCGCGAAGAACGCGTGCGCATGACCCGTCTGCGCCAGACCATCGCCAAGCGCCTGAAGGATGCCCAAAACACCGCCGCGATCCTGACCACCTATAACGAGGTGGACATGACCGAAGTGATGGCCCTGCGGAACCAGTATAAAGACGAGTTCGAAAAGAAACACGGCGCACGCTTGGGCTTCATGTCCTTTTTCACCAAGGCGTGTTGCCATGCCCTGAAAGAAGTGCCGGAAGTGAACGCCGAAATCGACGGCAACGACATCGTCTACAAGAACTATGTTCATATGGGCGTGGCTGCAGGCACGCCGCAGGGTCTGGTGGTGCCGGTGATCCGGGACGCTGATACCATGTCCTTCGCCGCCATCGAAAAGGCAATTGCCGAAAAGGGCAAGCGCGCCCGCGACGGCAAGCTGAGCATGGCCGAGATGCAGGGCGGCACCTTTACCATCTCGAACGGTGGCGTCTATGGCTCGCTGATGTCCTCGCCCATTCTGAATCCCCCACAATCGGGCATTCTGGGCATGCACAAGATCCAGGACCGCCCAATGGTGATCAATGGTGAGATCAAGATCCGCCCGATGATGTATCTGGCCCTGTCCTATGACCACCGGATCGTCGACGGCAAGGGCGCGGTGACCTTCCTTGTGCGGGTGAAGGAGGCGCTGGAGGACCCGCGCCGCTTGCTGATGGATCTGTAATCATGGCAACGCACGTACTCTGGCAGGCGGATGTCGCCAATTTCGACGCCTGGCTCAAGGTGTTCCGCGAGGACAAGGCGATGCGTAAATCGGCGGGCATCCGTGACCTGCATGTCTGGCGCGACCCCGAACAAAAGGATCATGCGGTCGCTTTGTTCGAGGTCACCAATCTGGACAAGGCCAGGGCTTTCTTCGAGTCCGAGGAACTGGCCATGCACCACGAACGCGGCGGCATCGCGCATATCACGGTCAAGCTGTTGGAACCGGTTTGAATTTTCACGCAGCGGCCCGCCTTGGCGAGCCGGGCGAACACCGGGAGCACCCGGTCGAATTAGGAGAATGTAATGGCAAACTATGACGTCATCGTAATCGGCGCCGGACCCGGCGGATATGTCTGCGCCATCCGCTGCGCGCAGCTGGGGCTGAAAACCGCCGTGGTCGAAGGACGTGAAACCCTCGGCGGCACGTGCCTGAACGTTGGCTGCATCCCCTCCAAGGCGCTCTTGCACGCCAGTCACAGCCTGCACGAGGCGCAGCACAACTTCGCCAAGATGGGGCTGAAGGGCAAAAGCCCGTCCGTCGACTGGAAACAGATGCTGGCCTACAAGCAAGAGGTCATCGACGGCAACACCAAGGGTATCGAGTTTCTGTTCAAGAAGAACAAGATCGACTGGCTGAAAGGCTGGGGCAGCATTCCCGAGGCCGGCAAGGTCAAGGTTGGCGACGACGTTCACGAAGCCAGGAACATCATCATCGCATCCGGGTCCGAGCCGTCTTCGCTACCCGGTGTCGAGGTGGATGAAAAGGTCGTCGTGACCTCGACCGGCGCGCTGGAACTGGGCAAGATCCCGAAAAAGATGGTGGTGATAGGCGCAGGTGTAATTGGGCTGGAACTCGGCTCGGTCTATCAGCGTCTGGGGGCCGAGGTCACGGTGATCGAATTCCTCAACGTGGTCACCCCGGGCATGGATGGCGAGATCCAGAAAACCTTCCAGCGCACGCTCAAGAAACAGGGGCTGAAATTCGTCATGGGCGCCGCGGTGCAAAAGACCGAAGCCACCAAGACCAAGGCCAAGGTTACCTACAAGCTGCGAAAGGATGACAGCGAGCATGTCATCGAGGCCGACACCGTGCTGGTCGCGACCGGGCGCAAACCCTTTACCGAGGGACTGGGGCTCGACACGCTGGGCATCGAAATGACGCCGCGCGGCCAGATCAAGGTGGGCAAGGACTGGCAGACCAACATCAAGGGCATCTACGCCATTGGCGACGCCATCGAAGGCCCGATGCTGGCGCACAAGGCCGAGGATGAAGGCATGGCCGCCGCCGAGCAGGTTGCGGGCAAGCATGGGCACGTCAACTATGGCGTCATTCCGGGCGTGATCTATACCACCCCCGAGGTCGCCAGCGTCGGCGAAACCGAAGAAACGCTCAAGGAACAGGGTCGCGCTTATAAGGTCGGCAAGTTCATGTTCATGGGCAATGGCCGCGCCAAGGCGAACTTTGCCAGCGACGGGTTCGTAAAAATCCTTGCCGACAAGGAAACCGACCGAATCCTCGGCGCCCATATCATGGGACCGGCGGCCGGTGAATTGATCCACGAGGTCTGCGTCGCGATGGAATTCGGCGCATCCGCCGAGGATCTGGCGCTGACCTGCCACGCGCACCCGACCTATTCAGAAGCCGTGCGCGAGGCCGCCCTTGCCTGCGGCGACGGGCCTATACATAGCTGAACCTGACCTTGGGCGACCCGTGTTGCGCCGGGTCGCCTGCACCGGCCAGACAACAACTATTCGGCAGGGTGCCGATCTGCCTGATCCGAACCGGCAGTTTGTCGTTTCTTGCGGTTCATGACACGCCAGGCATCTTTGAACGGCACGAAATAAAGCTTCATACACGTGTCCAACTCGTGCCCGCGATCCTTGTCGGTGACCCCGAATTTCACATCTCTGTTGTCTTCGGGCATCACATAGGTGCCGAACAGAACATCCCAGACCGGAAACATGAAAGCGAAGTTCTTGTCGAGATGATCGGGATGACAACTGTGGTGCACGTGATGGTGCGCCGGTGACGGGAACACTTTCGACCACACTCCGGGCCACCGCAGCCAGATATGAGAATGGCGCAGATTGTACCCCACGATATTGAAAAGGAACATCAAAAGCGGCACACCCAGCAATGTTGGCAGGCTCGGTGTATAGCCCAAAAAGTTGAAACAGAACCCGGTAACAGCACCACTGCCCAAACCAATCGCGATCTTGTAGAAAAAGTTGTCAACCGGATGTTCGCGAAAATTGGACAGCGGGTGCATGACCTCGGCACTGTGATGCACCTTGTGGAACTGCCACAAGACCGGAATCTTGTGCTGAAGGTAATGAATGTAGAAGCCGATGAAATCCACAACCAGAAAAAACACCGTCATATAGACGATGGTTGCCGCAACGCCTTTCCATCCCTCAAGCGGCTGGACGGAGGTCGGGTCCAGTGCATTCACATCACCGATTGTCCAGTGATACGCCATGGCCGCCGCTCCGGCGAACAGCCCAAGCATCAGGAAATGCCCGATCAACTGGTGAAAGAAAAAGTACCGGACATCCAGCCAGGCCGAAGGGTGATTCCATACCTTTTTTGGAAAAAGAAACCTTAGAAAGCTGCGTTCGCCCTCGACTTCCAAAGTGGTCCGCCGCTTCAAAGTATAGACCAGAAACGCAATCAGGGCTGAACTCGCCAGATAGACGAAATAGATGCGGTTGCCTGGATCCAAAGGAAACAGGGCGACGTTACCTGCATGGTCCAGAAATGACCCCAGAAAGGATTTCAACTGCTGCATCGACGCCTCTGGTTTTTGTTAGTCTATCCATGATCTTCAAATTGTCCACCAGCGTGAAATTCACGTGACCAATTCAAGGCGACATGCGCAGCTACCACAATGTTCGCTCTGCCCGCGTTTTCCATGCGGAATCGTAGGGTGTGCCCCCCTCCTCACCGTTTGTCATTTCGGCCAGGATGTCACCCATGGTCGGCAACGCGCCGCTTTCGTCGCCGCCAGTCCAGGTTCTCGCGCGCATCAGGGCGCGGGCGCACTGGGTATATATTTCACTAATTTCGATAACGATGACTGTCGCAGGCAGGATTCCCTTCTTTTCGAACCGCGCCCGCAGCGCCTCATCCGAGGTCACGCGAGCATGGCCGTTCACGCGCACCACGTTGTTCGAACCGGGAACCAGAAACATCAGCGACACGCGCGGGTCCGTTACGATGTTGCGCAACGAATCCAAACGGTTGTTGCCGCGCCAATCGGGCATCGCCAGCGTACCGGGGTCCAATTCCATTGCCACCGGGCCGTCATCCCCACGCGGACTGCCATCGGTTCCATCCAGGCCCACCGTACTGAGCACACACAGGCGCGAAGCCATGATCCACTTGCGATAAAGCGGCGTCATCTGGCGCGCCACCTTTCGCAGCGACGGAGCGGCGGGAGTGCCGTAAAGCGCCTCGAGCGCCGCAATATCCTCAATGAACTCCATCTGGATCAAACCCCACTTCGCGCATCAATGCGTTCGACCGGCTTTCGATGGCCTCTTCCAGCTGAGCCATGAAATCACCACGTTCGACACCGGGTTGGATCGGAGTGAGAAACTCCACGATCGCATGGCCAGGTTTGCGCAGGATGCCCGTGCGCGGCCAGAACACACCCACATTGGTCGCCGCAGGCACGCAAGGATTGTTCAGTCCCTCATACAGCACCGCCGTACCCACCTTGTAGGGCTTGTGCACGCCGGGTGCCACGCGGGTGCCCTGCGGATAGATGATCAGCTGCCCGGGCTCTTCGAACTCTTTGGCGACATCCTTGACCATCCTGGCAATTGCGGCACCCTTCTTTCCCCGGTTTACCGGAATGCAACCCAGCCTTTTTGCATAAAGGCCGATCACTGGCGTCCACAGCAACTCGCGTTTCATGATGAATTTTGCATGTGGAACCGCGTCGAAGATCAGCAGGATGTCGAAAAAGGACTGGTGCTTGGCGGCGATCATCACCTCACCGGTCGGCACCATGCCACGCACTTCGCCGCGCAAACCCACCATCCAGCGCGACATCCAGATTGTCGAACGCGCATAGAGCTTGCAGGCCCTCAACGCCCCTCTTTTTGAGAACAGGGCATAAGGCGAAAAGAGAATGCCCAGAATCCCCATCCAGGCATAGATCACGATCACAAAGATCAAAGAGCGAAGCCATTGGAACGCAAATGCCACTACGAAAGCTCCTTCAACCTGCGATGCGCCGCGGCCCAGGTGGCGACAAAGGCGACAATCGCCCCCATAAGCGGGATCAGCAAGGGCAATAACCAGTCAACCCCACGAAAGCCCAGACCCGTAAGAAACCCACCGGCATCGGAGGCATCGGGCAAAAGCAGCACACCACTAATGCCCAGAAGAACACCGGCAGTCGATCCGATCAAGGCGCGAACAGCGAAGCGGCGCACGAAAGCACCCGCGATGAACCGGTCACGGGCCCCGATCAGACGCAGGACCTCGATCACCTGAGCATTGGCCGAAAGTGCCGCATTTGCCGCCAGCGTGATCATCGCTGCGGTCGCCCCGCCAATCAACAAAACGGAAACCAGTGCAAGCCGACGCAGCGCATTTGCCGCATCCACCAGGGGTTCCCGCCAGCGTGTGTGATCGTCCAGCACGGCGCCGGGCACTTCAGCGCTGAGCCTCAGGCGCAATCCGGCCGCATCATAGCCGTTTTCGTCCTTCAGTATCTCTATCAGTTGTGGAACCGGCAGGCTATCCAGCGGCAGGTCAGGCCCGAACCAGGGTGACAACAGCGCGGTTTGTTCCTCGGCCGACAATGCCCGCGCCGAGCCGACGCCGGGCGTCTGCCGCAGCACTTTCAGCGCCATTTCGGTCTGCGCTGCTCGTTGCTCTGACGGAGCGTTGATGCGCAGAGTGGCTGCACTCGCCAGTTCCGAAGCCCAGCGGTCGGCCAGCCGCCCGGCCGCCAGCGACAACGCCAGTGCGAACACCGCCAGAAAGGCCATTGCGGCAGAGACAAACACCGTCAGCCTCGCGGTAATGCCGGTCGGCGGTACAACGCGGTCAGCGCGCTTGTCGCCGCGCAGCATGTTTCGGATCGTTCCCTTGCTCACAGATCCGCCCCCGCAAGTTGCAGTCGTCGTTTGGAAATCCGCAATACGCGCGCCTGAATCTGTTTCTTTGCCGCGCGGATCAGGCTCAGATCGTGGGTCGCGATGACCACGGTCTTGCCCATCCGGTTCAGCTCGACCAACAGGTGCAGCAATCGTTGGGACATGTCCCAATCGACGTTGCCGGTTGGCTCATCAGCCAGCACCACGTCGGGAGACATGATTACCGCCCGCGCCAGGGCCACCCGCTGCCGCTCACCTCCCGACAGCTCCGGAGGGTGGGCATCCGCGTGTTCCCCCAACCCGACCCAATGCAGCAATTCGCGCAAGTTGGTTTCGTCTGCCTTAGGATCCTGACCGGACACCAGCAACGGAAGCGAGACATTCTCGCTTACCGACAAATGATCCAGAAACCGGCAGTCCTGATGCACCACGCCGACCCGCCTGCGCAAGACCGCCATCTGATCGCGGTCCAGATTGCGGATGTTCTGTCCGAAAACGCTCAATGACCCGGCGGTCGGAATTAGCGCCCCATAGCAAAGTTTCAGAAATGTCGTTTTCCCCGAACCGGAAGGGCCGGTCAGAAAATGAAACGAGCCCGGCGATAGCTGCACGGAAACTTCGCGCAGTAATTCGCGGCCACCGTAGCCGTAGCTTACATCTTCAAGCTCGATCAAGACCCGCTCCCGTTAATATTTTGGCCTTCTTGCCTCAGGCAGGTGTTGGTTTCAATGCCCGTACCGGTTAGGATTTGGTTCAGTTGCGGAATGAATCTGAAAACGCCCTTTGCCTACAGGTTGTAAATGACTATCATTCAGCAAAAAACCACACACACGCCACGAGCAAGGCCTGGAGGCAGTATGCGTCTTACATGTCCGAAATGCAGTGCCAAATATGAGGTGCCGGACGAGGTTATCCCGACCAACGGTCGTGACGTGCAATGCTCGAATTGCGACGAGATCTGGTTTCAGAATCATCCGGATCATCCCAGGGTTGAAATTCCCGGTGGCTCACCGGAACCGGCGAGACAGGAACCCTCGACCCCATCGCCGGTAGAAACCGCCTTGCGAGAGACCAAAGGACCAGCTCCCGAAAAACCCCAGGCGCCGCAAGCCGAACGAAGTGCTACGGCCACTACTGAACCCGAGCCAAAGCGTGAGCGCAGCCTGGACCCTGCCGTTGCCGACATCCTCCGGCAAGAGGCGGCTCGGGAATCAGAGCTTCGCGCCAAAGAGGCCGAGGCGCTGGAGACTCAGACAGAACTTGGGCTTGAAACAACTGTCAGCAGCCGACCGCCAAAAACCGAATCGAAAAAACCTGCACCCCCGATGCCACGCAGCAGCGCGTTGCCTGATGTCGAGGAAATCAATTCATCGCTCCGCAGCAGTGAAAGCGACAGAACCAGCGGAACAACCTCTGGGACAGGCACCAGCAACCGTGGGTCAACGGGTTTCTTACGCGGCTTTGCCCTGATTGTCATTCTGGGTGTGGGGATGATGATGGTCTATGGCAACGCCAGACAGATATCACAATCCATTCCCCAAGCCGACCCAATGTTGCAGGCTTATGTGACCATGGTCGATCAGGCACGCATTTGGCTTGAGGGCAAGGCCGCAGCCATTCAGCCCTGAGCCCGCTTCAATCCGGGCTCAGAATCGTTCCAGCAACCGCTTGAGATAGTCCAGTTCGATTTTCGGACGGTCGGTTTCCCCACTGCGTCTGCGGATCTCATCCAGCAGCTCACGGGCGCGGCGATAGACGTCATCACCATGCAGCAGGTTTTCTTCGGTCGAAATCGATCCACCCGCGCCCTGATTGCGCCCCAGTGGATCCCGTCTGCGGGCCTGCATCTCGCCAGCTTCGGTGCCTTGGCCCGGCTGACCCTGCTGTTCCTGCGCCAATGCCTCACCCAAGGCTCGCATGCCCTCGCGCAATGCGTCGATTGCCTCGGACTGGTTGTCGATCGCATCGGCAAACTCGTCGTTTCGCAGCGCCTCTTCGGCCTCTTCCATCGCGCGCCCAGCGCGCCCCAGCGCATCCCGCGCCTCGTCACCTTCGGGGGTCCCAAGGCCTGGCAGGTTCTGCTCTTGCCGACGCAACTCATCGCGCAAGGCCTGCTGCCGGTCTGCCAGCGAACCCTGACCCGGCTGGCCTTCTCCGGCCTGGTCACCCTGCCCTTGACCACCTTGGCCTTCGTGGCTTTGACCACGCCCCTGCCCGCCTGACTGGCCCTGATTGTTCTGGCTTTCGCCGGACTGGGCGCCGGGGTTGAACTGCTCCTGCAAATCACGGAACGCCTGATCGCTCAGCCCCTGTTGGTTGCGCAGGGTCTCTGCCAGCCCCTCCATCGCCTGCTGCCCCTCGGATTGTCCGTTCTGGCCCTGACTTTGAGTGACGCGCATGTTTTCCATCATCTGCTGGAATTCCTGCAACGCCTGCTGCGCCTCGGCCATGCGGCCCTGTTCCATCAACTCCTGAATGCGATCCATCATGCGTTGCAGGTCATCCTGCGTCATCTGCAAGGTTTCGCCATTTTGACCCTGTGGAGGTTGAGTGCCATCCTGCTGCGCCTGCCGCTGCAACTGACGCAGATAGTCATCCGTGGCCTCGCGCAGTTCTTGCATCAATTCCGCAATTTCCTGATCAGACGCGCCGTTTTTCATCGCTTCTGACAAACGCTCCTGTGCGCGGCGCATCCGCTCGAGCGCGTCGCTCAGCGTGCCTTCCTCGATGAGGATCGCCAGATCCCACAATGCCTGTGCAATCTCGGCCTGCTGCTCGGGCTGCAAGCCGAACTTGGTAAAGGTTTCAAGCCGTCGCAGCACCACCCGCAAACGCAGATAGGCAGTCTCGGAACGGAAAATATCCTCGGGCCGGTGTGAGATCGCACGCAATAATTGCGCCACCCGCGTGGCATTGGACTTTGCCCACAACAAATCCCGCCGTTGTTCGATCACCGCTGCCGCCAACGGATCGAAAAAGCGGCGGGCGGGCAGATCGGTCGAATATGGCACGGCAGTGGTTTGCTGTTCTGATGCATCCTGCGCCGAAAGTGTGATCTTCACCGGCAGATGGGCCCAAGGATGTTGCGAGAAGTCTTCGATCAGGTCTTCTTCGAAATCGCTGCGATCCCCGGCTATCGGCAAGGGCAACTGCACCGTTATCCTGTCCCGTGGTTCGGGATCGGCGCTCAATCCGTATCGGCGGTCGACCGCGGCCAGATCAAGCTCGATCACGGCCTCACCGCCAGTGACGCCAAAATCATCCTTGGCGGCAAAAGGCAGGATCATCTGCCCGCCGGCTTCCGACTCGGCAGCGCCCGTCACCTTGATCCAGGGGGCCCGGTCCGGCACCACGTCGATGACCCATTCCCGGCCACCCGGCCCCTCAACCTTCAAAACACCGGATCGGTTCGAAAGAAACTCCTGTTCGGGTTCGCTTGCATCCTGCGTCCCCGTCTCCGACACCGTCTCGGTCAAAGACAGCACTCCGACCTGCCCGTAAAACCGCAATGTCACGCGGCTTCCTTCGGGCACTTCGACTGCTTCCTTCGGCAGATCAGCCAGATAGAGCGTCGGCCGCCCGGTATAGCGCGGCGGCTCGATCCAGCCTTCCCAGGTCGGCCCTTGCGCCGCCGTCGCCGCGCCCGGCGTCATTTCGGCGATCGAGCCGGCACGCCAAAGCGACCCGAACAGCACCGCAACCACCAGGGCCACCAGCGCCGAGTATCTCAGGGCATAAGGGTCGCGCGCGGCCAGATTCAGATCAGGCCTGACCGGCGCCGCCCGCGACGCGCGTGCTGCCATCCTCTCCTGATGGGCACGCCACAACACGACCGAAGCCCGATCAAGTGTCCCGATCGCCTGATCATCCAAAAGCGCCTGAATCGGGCGGCCCGGAAGCGTTTCGTCCAACCGGCTTAGGACATCGACGTATCGCGGCCAGCAAAACCGCCTGATCCCCAGTACCAGCGCAACCAACAAGCCCAGACCGGCAATCGCAGCCGCGACCCACACCGTCTCGGTCGATACAAGGTCATGAATACCCAGCATCAGAAACGCAAGCGCGGCCATCACGATGGAAATCGCCGGCCAGAACGACCGCAACACCTGTTCGGCCACCATGCCCCCGCGCGTCAGCCACAGGGTCAGTCTGGGAACCGGTAATGGAGTTCTGGCGTTCACGACGGGCCTCCTGCCAGGGCCCGCGCGGTCATCGCGTCAAAGCCACTCGGGTATGGTATCGCGGTTTATGATTTCGTCAAAGGTCGGACGCGCACGAATAACCGCGAATTGATCCCCATTGACCATAACCTCCGGGATCAATGGGCGCGTGTTGTACTCGCTCGCCATCACCGCCCCATAAGCCCCGGCGCTGCGAAACGCGATCAGGTCACCCGGAGACAGCGGCGGAAGATCGCGTTGCTTGGCAAATGTATCGCCGGTTTCGCAGACTGGCCCGACGATGTCATATCGCTGTTTTTCCAAACCCGGCTCAGGCTCCGACACCGGATCGATATCGTGATGCGCCTCGTACATCGCGGGGCGGATCAAATCGTTCATTGCACCGTCGATGATCAGGAAATCGCGCCCCTCTCCGGACTTTACATAGATGACCTTGCTGACCATCAACCCGGCATTGCCCGCGATCAGGCGACCGGGCTCGATCTCGATCTCACAACCCAGATGGCCCAGTTTTTCCTTGATCAGCGCGCCGTATTCCAACGGCAGCGGCGGTGCCGCGTTCGAACGGGTATAGGGAATGCCAAGCCCGCCGCCCAGGTCCAGCCGCCGGATATCATGCCCCTCGCCGCGCAGGCGCTCGGTCAGCTCTGCCACTTTCTGATAGGCCTGTGCAAACGGTTCCAGATCGGTCAGCTGCGAGCCGATGTGAACGTCAATGCCAACCACTTCCAGACCGGGCAATCCGGCGGCATGGGCATAAACTTCGGACGCACGCGAAATCGGTATGCCGAACTTGTTCTCGGACTTGCCGGTCGCAATCTTGGCATGGGTCTTGGCGTCCACGTCCGGATTCACCCGCACGGTGATCGGCGCAACCTTGCCAAGCTCCAGCGCAATCGCGTTGATCACCTCCATCTCGGGCTCGGACTCGACATTGAATTGTCGAATGCCACCGCTCAGCGCGATCCGGATCTCGTCCGCTGTCTTGCCGACGCCCGAAAACACGATCCGCTCACCCGGCACACCAGCCGCTTTGGCACGCAGGTATTCACCGACTGAAACCACGTCCATCCCCGCGCCCGCCTGCGCCAGCGTTTTCAGGATCGCCTGATTGCTGGCTGCCTTCATCGCATAGCAGACAAGGTGGTCGGTGCCCCCCAGCGCCTCATCGAACAGCCGGAAATGCCGCAGCAGCGTGGCCGTCGAATAGACATAGAACGGGGTACCCACCGAAGCGGCGATTTCGGTTATCGGAACGTCCTCGGCGTAAAGCGCGCCGTCGCGGTACAGAAAGTGATCCATGTGCCCGCGCTTAGACCAAAAGAGGCATAAGGATCAAATGATTCCGCTTAAAGCTCGCCTCAGAACCTGTGCGAGCCGCCGACCCGCGCATAGCCGGATATCCGGATGCCTGGTTGCGACGGTTCCCCCTGCGCCTGAGACGTCGAGGGCGGTTTTGATGCCGTGCTCGGCTCACACGCAGCCAGAGCAAGAAGTGACATGATCAGAGCGATGAATTTCATAACGTCTTCAGAACCCGAACAGAACGCTGACCGGCCCCTTCTGCAGGCCGACAGCCCCCGCTGTATAGATTCCGCTGTTCGAAATGCCCACGCCCGCGTTCAGTGTCGGCTGCACCGGTTCACCATCCGCACCGCAGCCTGCGAAAAGCAACGTCAAAACGAGCAACGGAATGGTTCGGATCAGGGTCATGCAATTGCCGCCTTCCACCGTTCGATCTGGCTACGCACCTGCGACGGAGCGGTGCCGCCATAGGACTGACGCGAGTTTACCGAATTTTCCACGCCAAGGACAGAATAGACGTCGCCGGTGATCCCGGCATGGGCCGACTGCATCTCGTCCAGCGACAGGTCCGGCAAGTCGCAGCCTTTCTTTTCCGCCTGGGCCACCAACGCGCCGGTGACGTGGTGGGCATCGCGGAACGGCAGGCCCAGCACCCGCACCAGCCAGTCGGCAAGATCGGTGGCCGTCGAAAATCCCGACCCGGCAGCAGCCGCAAGACTATCGCGGTTGGCTGTCATGTCCCTGACCATGCCCTCCATCGCCGCAAGCGCCAGCATCCAGTTGTCGGCGGCATCAAAGACCTGTTCCTTGTCTTCCTGCATGTCCTTGGAATAGGCCAGTGGCAGCCCCTTCATCACCATCATCAGCGCGGTGTTGGCGCCAAATATCCGGCCCACCTTGGCCCGGATCAGCTCGGCTGCGTCGGGGTTCTTTTTCTGCGGCATGATCGACGACCCGGTCGAGAACCGGTCGCTGAGGATCACAAAGCGGAACTGGGCCGACGACCAGATCACCAGTTCCTCGGCAAACCGCGACAGATGCACGGCGCTGATCGAAGCCACCGACAGGAATTCCAGCGCAAAGTCACGATCGCTGACGGCATCCAGCGAATTCGCGGCGGGACGGTCAAAGCCCAACGCCTCGGCCGTCATGTGCCGATCAATCGGGAAAGAGGTACCCGCCAGCGCCGCTGCTCCCAACGGCGATTCGTTCATCCGCGCGCGGGCATCGCGGACGCGGCTCAGGTCACGGCCAAACATCTCGACATAGGCCATCATGTGATGACCCCATGTCACCGGCTGTGCGGTTTGCAGGTGGGTGAAGCCGGGCATGACCCAATCGGCCCCGGCCTCGGCCTGCGCCAAAAGCGCGCGGATCAGGGCCAGAAGACCGGATTCGGCGGCATCCAGCTGGTCCCGAACCCAGAGTTTGAAATCTGTCGCCACCTGGTCATTGCGCGAGCGACCCGTGTGCAAACGACCCGCCGGTTCGCCGATGATCTCCTTCAGCCGCGCCTCGACATTCATGTGAATGTCTTCCAGCGCGGTGGAAAACTGAAACTCTCCGTCCTGAATTTCTGACAAAACGGTGAGCAGCCCTTCCCGAATGGCCTTGGCGTCACTATCACTAATTACGCCCGTCGCGGCCAGCATGGCGGCATGGGCCCGAGAACCGGCAATGTCTTGCGCCGCCATCCGCTTGTCGAACCCGATCGAAGCATTGATTGCTTCCATGATCGCGTCAGGACCGGCGGCAAAGCGGCCGCCCCACATCTGGTTCGAGGATTGATCGGTCATGCTGGAAAACCCGGAGTTGATATGCGCCTATTTCGTCTGATCCCCCTTTATATGGCCCTCGCGCTGGGTGCAAACACCGCAATGGGCGCGGATGTCGCAACGCTCGAAGCGCTGCGCGACGGCAGCCTCAAGCGTCTGATCGTGCATTCCCAGCCCAAACCGGTCGAGGTGGTCGAATTCCAGCTGGAGGATGACAAGGGTACCGGCTCAATCGCCGATTATCGCGGCAAATATGTCCTGCTGAACTTCTGGGCCACCTGGTGCGCGCCCTGCCGCAAGGAAATGCCCCAGATCGCCGAGTTGCAGGAAGAATTCGGCGGCGACAAGTTCGAGGTCCTGACACTTGCCACGGGTCGCAATTCGCCCGCGGGCATCAAGAAATTTTTCGAAGAAAATGGCATCACCAACCTTCCGCGCCATCAGGATCCGAAACAGGCGGTCGCACGCGAGATGGGCGTCATCGGATTGCCGATCACGGTGATTCTCGATCCCGAAGGCAACGAGATCGCCCGCCTGATCGGTGACGCCGAATGGAATTCAGACAGCGCCAAGGCGATCGTTTCCGAGTTGATTGGCGCCAATAGCTAAACAATCAGGCCAAAAACGACCGAATCGTGTTATTCTCCGAGCGTTTTTTTAAAGGAGAATAGCTATGAGAATTGTTTCGCACTTGGCCGTTGCGGCCAGCATCGTTCTGTTTGCGGCGACTGGCGCCAACGCCAAGGAGATCAAAAAGAAGCAACAATTCATGGATGCGGTCGTTGGCAAGAAACTTGTCAGCGGGAACACTTGGGTAATGGTATCGGCAGACGGAAAGATCTCGGGCGTTGGCAAAGACAATGCCAAGGTCGTGGGTGCCTGGGTGTGGAACAAACGCTACTGGTGCCGAAATGTAGTGGTTGGCGACAAGGCCCTTCCCGAGGATTGCCAAAAGGTTTCAATCGACGGCAATCAGGTCACTTTTACGCGCAACAAGGGCAAGGGTGAATCGGGAACCTTCACAATTTCCAACTAAGAACACTTCTTTCCTGTTTTGTGCTAAACTGAAACCGGCTCCATCCGAGCCGGTTTTTGCGTGCAGCCGGGGAAAGGAGGTAGCGATGAAACCCGTGGTTTTGCTGATAGGACGCCTGCCGAACGTGATCGGCGACGTGGCGCGTCAACTGGAACATCTGCCCATCGAATGGCTGGGCGCCCATGATCAGGCCGAAGTGATCCGTCAGTTGGAAACCGAACCCCGCATTGCCTGCGCAATCATGGGGGCCGGGCTTGACGATGCCACACGCGGTGCCCTTGTCGGGATCATCGCATCGCGGCGTCCCGACATCTCCATCCACCTCAAGGACCGTGCCTCGGGGCCAAGCGGGCTCGGGCCGTTCGTCGAACGCGTCGTCCGGCACGAGGTTCTGAACCGGATGCAGCCAAGCTGACGCCACGCCACCTTTGACAGTTTCCCGCCGCCTTTGCAGATTGTCGCCGGGAGGCACCGATGCCGCTGGAAATACTGTTACTCTTGGTCGTTGGCGGCATCGCAGGGATCGCCGTGGTTCTGCACCTGTCGGGTCGCTCGAACCTGCGCGTTCTGACACCCGACAGCGTACGCGCGGAATGGGCGCGCCACTTTCCCGAAGACCGCATCATCGACGCAACGCTCAACCATTGCGGCCACGCCGCGCTGGTGCGCACCGACACGGGCCCCGGGCTGCTGTGGTCCTTCGGGGCCGACACGGTGGGCCGGCGCCTTTTTGACTTTGACTGGCTGGATCATCCGCAAGGGGTGCATTTCTTCTTCCACGATTTCGGCGCGCCACAGACCCTCGTCCGGCTGGACGAAACCGAACGCCCGCACTGGAAAAACCTGTTGAGACAGCCATGACAGACCAGATCACCTATCCCGATGTCGTCCAATGGGCGGTGCCGTTCTTCATCGCCGCGATCATGGTCGAGTTTCTGTGGACCGCCCTCAAAGGCCGGGGCGGGCGGTATGAAACCCGCGACGCCGTGACCTCGCTGATCATGGGGGCGGGCAATGTCGCCTCGGGGCTTTTGCTGGGCTTCATCGCCTGGGCTTTCTTCATGTGGCTGTGGCGCCTGACCCCGCTTGATCTGGGTGCCTCCCTCCCTGTTGTTCTATTGTGCTTTGTCCTCGACGACCTGCGCTACTATTGGGTGCACCGCTTCGGCCACCGCATCCGATGGGTCTGGGCCAGCCATGTGAACCACCACAGCTCGCAGCACTACAATCTCACCACCGCCCTGCGACAGACCTGGACCTATACGTTCACCTTCATGATGGTGGTACGCGCGCCGCTCATCCTGCTGGGCTTTCACCCGGCGATGGTGCTGTTCTGCGGCGGCCTGAACCTGATCTATCAGTTCTGGATCCACACCGAGGCCATCGGCAAGATGCCCCGCTGGTTCGAGGCGGTGATGAACACCCCCAGCCATCACCGGGTGCATCACGGGCGCAACGCGCGCTATCTGGATTGCAACTATGCCGGCGTGTTCATCATATGGGACCGGATGTTCGGCACCTTTGTCCCCGAACAGGCGAGCGAAAAGGTGGACTATGGGCTGGTCCACAACATTGGCACCTTCAATCCCCTTCGCGTGGCCTTTCACGAATGGGTGGCCATATTCCGGGACATCGCACAACCTGGGCTGAATCTGCGGCAACGCCTGGCCTATGCCTTTGGCCCCCCAGGCTACAGCCATGACGGCAGCCGCGACACCTCGGACCGGATCAAGGCAAAGCACCTTGCCCGCCATCCCCACTTGCAGGGCACGCCGGGATTTGAAGGGTCCGGCGACCCAGCCATTTCCGGCTCACAGCAGGCTTCCTGACCGGGGGTCGCTTGCGGCCGTGCTTGAAATCCGGACCGCCAAACCCCCATATGAAGGCGATGCAGTTCAGGTGCCCGTCGGAGTCGAGTATGAGCAGAGTATTGGTTTTTTCGGTCGCAATCGGGCTGATCGGGCTGGCCCTGACAATGATCGCCGCTCTGGGCGCTTTCCCTGCCGCAATTATCCTCGCCGGGTACGGCCTGATAAGCCTCGGAACCCTCGGAGCGGTGACGAGCGCGGTTCTGGCGCACCTGTCGACGCGCTGAACCTCCACAACATTTTCATAAAAAGCGAAAGTTAACCGATACTTCACCACTCGGCCCCGAGACTGCTGCCGTGTGTTGGCAGGATTCGGTTGGCGGAATGCAAAAACGCAGGTTCAAAAAGGCGGTATCCGACGGGACGGAAACCCCCCTGAGTGCAGCGGTGGCGGGTCGGGACCGGTCGGTTCTGCAAATGGTGACCGAGGCGGTCAAGCACAAGCAATGCATGCTCGCCTATCAGCCCGCCGTTCAGGCCACGCCGCCCAATACACCGGCGTTTTACGAAGCATTCATAAGGGTTCTGGACGAAACCGGCCGGATCATCCCGGCAAAGGAGTTCATGCCACAGGTCGAAGACACCGAAGTTGGCCGGGAACTGGACTGTATCGCGCTGGAAATCGGGCTGCGCCAGATGGCGCACAATCCCGATATTCGGCTGTCGATCAACATGTCGGCCCGCTCAATCGGGTATTCCCGTTGGTCTGCGGTGCTGGATAGATTCCTGACCAAGAACCCGACGCTGGGTGAGCGGCTGATTCTGGAAATCACGGAAAAATCAGCCATGCAGGTTCCCGAACTGGTCATCGATTTCATGGATCGGTTGCAGGCCCGTGGGATTGCCTTTGCACTGGACGACTACGGGTCCAGCACTTTCAGCTTTCGCCATTTCCGCGACTTCCTGTTCGACGCGGCCAAAATCGATGGCCAATTCGTTCGCGGCGTCGACCAGAATCCTGACAATCAAACCCTGATCCGGGCTTTGATCGCCGTCGCCCGCGAATTCGACATACTCGTCACGGCCGAATCGGTCGAAACCCGGGAAGAGGCCGAGTTTCTGGTGCGCCACGGTGTCGATTGCCTGCAGGGATTCCTGTATGGCGCCCCCTCCGTCGCACCGCCCTGGAAGACAAAAAATGATGAACGGGCCAGCGCTTAAGGCCTTGCCGCAACAGCGAAACACCGCCTGAAATATCGAACTGAGACAAGCTGACCGTTGCTGCAACTGCAGCATTGCGCTATGGCAATGGGTGTTAGAGCGGGGGATAACGAGGCGCTCTGCATTCTGAGGGATGCCGTCCCGATGACCTGCGCCGTCAAATTTCCCGAAAGACTATGACGGTAAAGGATTGACTGAATGACCAACGTAGTAATCGCATCCGCCGCACGGACCGGCGTCGGCAGTTTTGGCGGCTCATTTGCGAACACCCCCGCACATGACCTTGGCGCAGCCGTTCTCGAAGCGGTCGTTGAACGCGCCGGTGTCGACAAGGGCGAAATCAGCGAAACCATCATGGGTCAGGTCCTGACCGCCGCCCAAGGCCAGAACCCTGCCCGCCAGGCCCACATCAACGCTGGCCTGCCACAGGAAAGCGCCGCCTGGGGCATCAACCAGGTGTGCGGCTCGGGTCTGCGCGCCGTGGCGCTGGGCGCGCAGCACATCATGCTGGGCGATGCCGAAATCGTCTGTGCAGGCGGCCAGGAAAACATGACCCTTTCGCCTCACGCCGCCGCTCTGCGCGCCGGTCACAAGATGGGCGACATGAAATACATCGACACCATGATCCGCGATGGTCTGTGGGATGCCTTCAACGGCTATCACATGGGCCAGACCGCCGAGAATGTTGCGGAAAAATGGCAGATCAGCCGCGACATGCAGGACGAGTTCGCCGTCGCCTCGCAAAACAAGGCCGAAGCGGCGCAGAAGGCAGGCAAATTCAAGGACGAAATCACGCCGTTTACCATCAAGACCCGCAAGGGCGACATCGTGATGGACAGCGACGAATACATCCGTCACGGCGCAACGATGGAAGCCATGGCAAAGCTGCGCCCCGCCTTTACCAAGGACGGCTCGGTCACAGCCGCAAACGCTTCGGGTCTGAACGACGGCGCTGCGGCCACGCTGCTGATGTCGGCTGAAAACGCCGAAAAGCGCGGCATCCAGCCTCTGGCCCGTATCGCCTCTTATGCGACCGCCGGACTGGACCCGTCGATCATGGGCGTCGGCCCGATCTATGCCTCGCGCAAGGCGCTGGAGAAAGCCGGCTGGTCGGTTGACAATCTGGATCTGGTCGAGGCGAACGAAGCCTTTGCCGCGCAGGCCTGCGCCGTGAACAAGGACATGGGCTGGGATCCGGCCATCGTGAATGTCAACGGCGGCGCAATTGCCATCGGCCACCCGATCGGCGCTTCGGGCTGTCGCGTTCTGAATACGCTGCTGTTCGAGATGAAGCGCCGCGACGCCAAGAAAGGTCTTGCGACCCTCTGCATCGGCGGCGGCATGGGCGTTGCCCTGTGCGTGGAGCGCGACTGAGTGCTCTGTCACCGCAAATAGTCAAAGGCGCTTTCGGGCGCCTTTTTCTTTGACACCGCGATTTTTTGCTGCACCTGCGACAATATTTGCACGAAAGCCCTGAATTTCTTCGCGAAACAATATTGCGCATCTGCGGCATAGTTTGTAGCAAGATTACCAAGACAACTCTAATCGGAGGAATTCTCTATGGCACGTACAGCACTCGTCACCGGCGGCTCCCGCGGTATCGGCGCAGCAATTTCCAAGGCGCTCAAAGCCGAAGGGTACAACGTCGCAGCCACCTATGCAGGCAATGACGAAGCTGCGGCAAAGTTCACCGAAGAAACCGGCATCGCCACCTACAAGTGGAATGTCGCCGATTACGATGAATCCAAGGCGGGCATCGCCAAGGTCGAGGCCGAGGTCGGCCCGATCGACATCGTGGTCGCCAACGCCGGCATTACCCGCGATGCGCCGTTCCACAAGATGACCCCGGAACAGTGGCACCAGGTGATCGACACGAACCTGACCGGCGTGTTCAACACCGTGCACCCGATCTGGCCCGGCATGCGCGAACGCAAGTTCGGCCGCATCATCGTGATCAGCTCGATCAACGGTCAAAAAGGTCAGTTCGCACAGGTGAACTATGCCGCCACCAAGGCCGGCGATCTGGGTATCGTCAAATCTCTGGCTCAGGAAGGCGCACGCGCAGGCATCACCGCCAACGCGATCTGCCCCGGCTATATCGCCACCGAAATGGTGATGGCCGTGCCAGAGAAGGTGCGCGAGGCGATCATCGGCCAGATCCCCGCAGGCCGTCTGGGTGAACCCGAAGAAATCGCACGCTGCGTGACTTTCCTGGCATCCGACGATTCGCAGTTCATCAATGGCTCGACCATCTCGGCCAACGGCGCGCAGTTCTTCGTCTGAACACGAGCACCGGAAATGAAATCGGGCCGGTCCCAACGGACCGGCCCTTTTTTATCCCGTAAGAACGCGCGCGCTGCGTTCAGCGGGAACCCATGAACCATGCAATAACCCGTCTGACCGTTTTGCCTCGCTCTTCATGCGCGCGTCGAAACGCACACCGGGTCGCGGCCATGGCTGTCATCTCGATCATGTCTGGCATCCTTTCGATTCAGTATACTTTGACTTGCCATCAGCATGCGGCACTGTTTCATCTTCCACAAACGAGACTTTTCAACTCTTCGATTTAGTTTTACTTAACTGAGCATGAGTGACCGCCTTCCCCCTCTGACCGCCTTGCGCGCCTTTGATGCCGCCGCGCGTCACATGTCTTTCGCCAAGGCCGCGGACGAGTTGAATGTCACTCCGGCCGCCCTGTCCTTTCAGATCAAGTCGCTCGAAGACCACTTGGGCCGGCCGCTGTTTCGCCGCCTCAACCGTGCCGTCGAACTGACCAACGCGGGCAAGGCGCTGGCCCCCGGCGCAGCCGAAGGGTTCGCCACCCTGCAATCCGCGTGGACATCCACCCGCCGCCTGCTGGACAACACGACGCTCACGGTGACCGCAGGGCCAGCCCTGACCGCCAAATGGCTCGCGCCCCGCCTATACGAATTCGCCCGCGCGCATCCCGAAATCGATCTGCGGTTTTCGGCCACCCTACGCAATCTGGACCTGAACCGGGACGACGTCGACGTCGCGATCCGCTTTGGCTATGTACAAGACGACGAGCTGTACTCGGTTCCGGTCAGAAAGGAGTGGCTGACACCGGTCATGACCCCTGATCTGGCCGAACGGTTCCCGACACCACAAAGCCTGACGCAGGCACCGCTGATCCATGACGATTCGATCGGCTTTCTGAACCCGCCCTGCGACTGGCCCACATGGTTTCGCGCCGTCGGAATCGATTTCACCCCGACCCATGGCGCCCATTTTTCGCACGCCGATCACGCCATAGACGCGGCTGTGGCGGGTGTCGGTGTCGCGCTGGGGCGGCGGCCAATGATCCTCAAGGACATGCTCGAGGGCCGGTTGGTCGCCCCTTTCAAGATTGCCATCGAGACCAGAGCCCGATTTCGGTTCCTATGCCTCAAAGGCGCCGAAACCCGCCCTCAAATCGCAGCATTCCGGGACTGGTTTCTTGCAGAGATCGAAAAGACCGCGCATATCTCGGACGAATTCGAAATCATACCGGTCGAGGACATTCCCCCGAAATGACCCGCAATCGCGCCACGACAATCGGCTTTGTCGCTGTCCTCCTTTGGGCACTGCTCGCCCTGTTCACCGTGGGTTCGGCCCCAACGCCGCCGCTGCTGCTCAACGCGATCTGTTTCAGCATCGGCGGCACGCTGGGCCTGATCTGGACGGCACGGACCGGCGGGTTGTCGCAACTGAAGGATGTACGCTGGACGGTTTTTCTGTTCGGCGCGATGGGGTTGTTCGGCTATCACGCACTGTATTTTTCGGCGCTGCGCATGGCCCCAGCCGCCGAGGCTGGTTTAATTGCCTATCTCTGGCCCCTGCTCATCGTCCTGTTTTCGGGATTGCTGCCCGGAGAGCGCCTGCACGCTGGTCACCTGATCGGCGCCGTTCTTGGCTTTTCCGGCGCGGCGCTGATCATCACCGGCGGTGGAAGCGCCGGGTTTCAGGCTCAGTACCTTCCCGGCTATCTGCTGGCCCTGCTCTGCGCACTCACCTGGTCGGGCTATTCGGTTCTGTCCAGGCGATTGGGCAAGGTGC
This sequence comes from Ruegeria sp. BHSB058, assembly GCF_059613285.1. Classification (NCBI taxonomy): domain Bacteria; kingdom Pseudomonadati; phylum Pseudomonadota; class Alphaproteobacteria; order Rhodobacterales; family Roseobacteraceae; genus Ruegeria; species Ruegeria sp. BHSB058. The sequence continues at coordinate 65,351 of NZ_JBXWSF010000008.1, forward strand.
CCACAAGTTCGGTTGCGGTTTTCTGCGTTCTGACTGCGCTTGCGTCATGGGGCCTGCATTTCGCGGTCGAAGAAACGGTCTGGCCGCAAACGACACTGGCCTGGGCCTCGTCTGTGGCACTCGGTCTCGGCCCCGTCGGGCTGGCCTTCTATGTCTGGGATATCGGGGTAAAACACGGCGACATTCAGATGCTCGGCACCAGTTCTTATGCTGCGCCGCTGTTGTCTACCTTAGTGCTGGTTCTGGCCGGTATCGCCGCACCCTCCTGGGTGCTGGCGATCGCAGCTCTGCTGATAACCAGCGGTGCCGCCATCGCGGCACGCGCCAGCCTCAAATCTTAGCTTGAAAGACGTTCGATCTCTTCTTTCAGTTTGAGTTTCTGCTTCTTGAGTTGAGCGATGTGAAGATCATCGATACCTGGGGAGCGCTGGGCTTCTTCTACTTCGACACTGAGGTTAGCATGCTTCCGTTTCAGTTCGGTCAGATGTGCGCTCACGCTCATGGCGATCCTCCTTGTCAGTGATTTGTACAATTCAAGTTGAGCATATCGTATTCTGACTGTCACGCGGGATCAGCACCGAATCTGTCACAAATTCTTCAATTTCGGCCATTGGCCGCTTATCGTGTCTTGGGCCATTGCATAGGTGCCCCTTCGCGCTGAACCGCAGCGATTTCGGGCGTGTAATGATCCTCGTCGCGCAGGTGTTTCTCACCCATGTGAAGAATCACCGGCGCGTGCAGAACAAACGCCGCCCGACCACCCTTTTGCGCCCGCAGGATCAACAACTCCGGTGCCCTGCCCAGACGTGGCGACAGGGGCAGGACCTCGACCGACCCCAACCGCCCCGTACAGGCGGCCAGCATTTCCGGCAGGCGGTCGGCACGCTGGATCATGTGCAAATAGCCGCGCGGCGCCAGACGTTTTGCCGCAACCGCGATCCACGTATCCAACGGCGTCCGCTCACCCATGGCGACATGCCGCCCCGCATCTTTCGAAGGGCTGTGCGCGCCAGCACGGAAATACGGGGGGTTCGCAATGACATGGTCGAACTGGCGCTGGCGCAGATCAATGGGCAACTCGGCGAGATCCGCCTCCACGACCTCCAGGCCGACGCCGTTCTCCTCGCCATTGCGATGCGCCAGTTCCGCATAAGCTGGTTGCAGCTCCACACCGGTCAGGGTCATCCCGCCCACCCGTGCTGCCAGACACAGGATAGCCGCCCCTGCTCCGCACCCAAGCTCCAGCACCGATTGGCCCGCCCGCGCCGGAACCGATGCCGCCAGATAAACCGGATCGACACCGGCCCGATATCCCTTGTGCGGCTGCCACAGGCGGACACGTCCGCCAAGAAAATCGTTGCGGGTCAGATCGTGTTCCGCGAACCCCGTCATCGGCCCAACGGGATCTCGTTGTCTTTCATCGCCCGGACGGCCCGGTCGAAATCATCGACCCGCACCATCAATCGTCGCGGGAATATCCCGATCCCGCCTTCAAGTACGCTCATATTTACGTCTATCTCAAAGCAGTCTATATCCTCGCCCCTAAGAAGAGCGGAAGCAAAAGCCATGATAGTCGGATCGGTGGTGCGCAGAAGTTCTTTCATGGGGATGGATGTAAGGGCAAGGTAGGGCGAAAGTCGAGCCTTGTATCAGGAGTGTGATGGACATCAGCACAATTTCGAAACCGCATGAAAGGCTGGCGGAGCTGCTGGCCGCCGAGATGGACGCCGTGAACGAGTTGATCCGCGTTCGCATGGCCTCGAAACACGCGCCGCGCATCCCCGAGGTGACCGCCCATCTGGTCGAAGCAGGCGGCAAGCGCCTGCGCCCGATGCTGACGCTGGCTGCGGCACGGCTGTTCGGATATTCCGGCGACCATCACATCCGCCTCGCCGCCACGGTCGAATTCATCCACACCGCCACTCTTCTGCATGACGACGTGGTCGACGAAAGCGCCCAGCGGCGTGGGCGCCCCACAGCCAACCTGCTGTGGGACAACAAAAGCTCTGTTCTGGTCGGCGACTACCTGTTTTCCCGCAGTTTCCAGCTGATGGTCGAAACCGGCTCGCTTCGGGTGCTGGACATTCTCGCCAATGCCTCGGCCACGATTGCCGAGGGCGAGGTGCTGCAAATGACCGCCGCGACCGACCTGCGCACCGACGAAAGCGTGTATCTGCAAGTGGTGCGCGGCAAGACGGCGGCCCTGTTTTCGGCGGCAACCGAGGTCGGCGGCGTCATCGCAGGCGCGACCGAGGAACAGGTGCGCGCGCTTTACGATTATGGCGATGCACTGGGCATCGCCTTTCAGATCGCCGACGACCTGCTCGATTATCAAGGCGACAGCGCGGCCACAGGCAAGAACGTGGGCGACGATTTCCGCGAACGCAAGCTGACGCTGCCGGTCATCAAGGCGGTAGCGCAGGCGACGACGGACGAACACGCCTTCTGGCAGCGCACGATCGAAAAGGGCCGCCAGCAGGACGGCGATCTGGAACACGCCCTGAAGCTCATGCACAAATACCGGACGCTGGACGAAACCCGCGCCGATGCCCTCCGTTGGGCGGCCAAGGCCAAGGCGGCGCTGGGCGTGCTTCCCGATCACGAACTTCGCGGCCTGCTGCACGATCTGGCCGATTACGTGGTTTCGCGCCTCAATTAAGCTGCACCGCGCGGCACCACCAATCGGGATAGGCCACGCCGATCTCGTAGGCCGCGAAATGCGCGTCCTTCATCGTGGGGTACAACGCAAAACAGGTTGACCCCGACCCCGACATGCGGGCCAGCAGCGCCCGTGACGTCATCCTCAGTTCATCAAGAACGCGCTCGATCTCTCGCGCCACACCCATGGCCGGAATTTCCAGATCATTCCGTTGCTGTCTTAACCAATCCGCGCAATCGGCGGTTTCACCGAAATCCGGGATGTCATCCGGCATCGCGGCATTGTCGCGCCAGGCAAGCGCACCGAACACCGCACCGGTCGGCACCGCCACACCGGGATTGACCAAAAGCGCCGGCAGGTGGGGCAGGTCGACCGGTGAAACCTGCTCGCCAATCCCCTGCATCCGTGCCGCGCGCGCGGACAAGCAAACAGGCACGTCAGCCCCCAAAGACAGCGCCAGTCCCTCGGGAATTTCGATCCCCTGTCCGGACAAGGCCCAAAGCGTCGCCGCCGCATCCGACGAACCGCCCCCGATCCCGGCACCGTGCGGCAGAACCTTGTTCAGGCGAACATGGCCGCACCATCCCATCGCCTCGGCCGCTTGCCAGACCAGATTGCGACTGTCGACCGGGACGCCCTCTGCATGTTCGCCAGTGACGTCCATCGACAAGTCAGACCCAGCGGAAAACTCCAGGCGATCTCCGATATCGGCAAACACCACCAGCGAATCCAGCAGGTGATAGCCATCGTCGCGTCGGCCGGTGACATGAAGGGTCAGGTTGATCTTGGCGGGCGCAAAGGCCTCAACCGTCATTGGCCACCTGCAAGGGGTCCGCGCCCTCTTCCTGCAACACCGCATCCAGACCGATATCCAGCTTGCGGCGAATGCGTTCGGGGTCGGCCTCGCCATCGGTGTCTTCGGGATCTATGAACGACAGGGCGCGTTTCCACTGGAACTCGGCCTCGCGCGCGCGGCTGACGGCCCAGTACACATCACCCAGGTGGTCGTTCACGACCGGGTCGATGGGCATCAACTCAACCGCGCGCTCCATATGCCCGACCGCCTCGTCATAGCGCCCAAGCCGGAACAGGACCCAGCCCAGACTGTCCACGATATAGCCGCTGTCAGGCTGCGCCAGCACCGCGCGCTGAATCATCTCCAGCGCTTCGTCCAGCTTTTCCCGCCGCTCGACCAGCGAATAGCCCAGATAGTTCAACACTTGCGGCTGATCCGGGCTCAGCTCCAGCGCCGCGCGGAAATCGGCTTCGGCCGCATCCCAATGTTTCAGGCGCTCATGGCTTATTCCGCGCGCATAGTGCAGGAACCATTGACCGCCCGCCCCCTCTTCCAACAGTTCAAGCGCCTTGTCATACGCGGCCACGGCTTCGGAGTACTTTTCCTGCTGCCGCTGCAAATCACCCAGCGCGCTGTGGACAACCGGAAGGTTGGGATAGTGCTGCGCCAGTTGCTCCAGCACCTCGATGGCGGCATCGGGCTTGGCCGACCGGCGCAAGGCCTCGGCCCGCCCCAGTTCCGCCGCATGATAATCCGGCCCGTCGGGTGGCACCATCTTATAGGTCGCAACCGCCAGATCATACTGACCCAACCCATCCAGCAACTCGGCACTCAACAGCAGCGCATCGATGTGATCGGGGCGCAGGAAAGTTGCGGTGCGGGAATAGACCAGAACGTAATCATGCGCCGCCTCGTTATTGAGCGCCGTACCGATGGAAAAGAATACCTCGGCCATCCCGTCAGCCGCTGAGCGCGCATGGGTGAATGGCAGCTTCTCACCGGCCTCAAGCTGTTCCGACACGGCTTGCAACGCAGGGTCGGCACGCCCCGCGAACACCTCGGCCAGATTTGCCAGTGCCTGCTCATTGCGGTCCAGTTGCGAAAGAACTTCGGCGCGCGCCAGAACCGCGCGGCGCGACATCCGCGATACCCGTCCCTCATCGGCGGCAAAGATCGCTTCCGCGCCTTCATAATCACCGACCGAAGCCAGCGCCAAAGCCTTGTGATAACGGGCAAAGTCCCGCAATCCGTTCTGTTCTGAAACCTTGTCGAACTGTTCCAGCGCCTTGGATACGGCCCCGTCGCCCATATATGCCCAGGCCGTCACCAGGCCATCGACCAGCGGTCCGATCCCCATGGTTTCGGGGTCCCGCTCCAGTATCTCCTTGTACCGCCCTTCCGAGATCAGGTTGGCCACGACCACCATATGCGCGACCTGGCTGCGCAAACCCTGCGCCTCCATTTCTTGCGCAACGGCATAGGCGCGTTTCAGGTCCCCCAGCGACAACTGCGCCAGAACCACGTTTTCCATCAAAGCGGGATTGGCCGGATCGATGGCAAGCGCCTGAACAAAATACCGCGCCGCCGCTTCATAATCGTTGCGATACACCGATTGGCGCCCTGCCAGATACGCCCCGGCCCCCGAGTCGGCCAATGCCGTCGTTGGTAGGGCCATCGCAACCGCAAGTGCGGCACCTGCCGCATGTCGTACCAAGGAGAACACCGCAATCCTGCCTTTTGTCGTTATTCCGGACACAAGCTAGGGCCTCGGCGGTAAAGAGGCAATGGCAGAGCTTTCACGTCCCCGCCATTGCCCAGTTTCTTGCTTACATATTGGGATAGTTCGGGCCATCCCCGCCCTGCGGCGTGGTCCAGGTGATGTTCTGGCTGGGATCCTTGATGTCGCAGGTCTTACAGTGGACACAGTTCTGAAAGTTGATCACGAACCGAGGCTCCTTGCCGTCTTCCTCGACCATCTCGTAAACGCCCGCCGGGCAATACCGCTGCGCCGGTTCGGCGAATTTCGGCAGGTTGACCTTGACCGGGATATCCGGATCGGCCAGCCGCAGGTGGCAGGGCTGGCTTTCCTCGTGGTTGGTCATGGCAAAGGACACGTTGGTCAGCCGGTCAAAGGACAGCGTGCCATCGGGCTTGGGATAATCGATGGGCTTGTGCTTGCTAGCTTCTTCGGTCGACTGGGCATCGTTCTTGCCATGCCCCAGCGTACCAAAGAACGAAAAGCCCAATGTGTTGGTCCACATGTCCAGACCACCCAGCACCAGCGAGGGGATCATCCCCCACTTGGACCACATCGGCTTGACGTTGCGCACCTTCTTCAGGTCCTTGCCAATCGCGCCATTGCGCACATCGGCCTCGTAAGCGGTCAGTTCATCGCCCGAACGCTCTGCCTTGATCGCGTCATAGGCCGCCTCGGCGGCTGCCTTGCCCGACAGCATCGCGTTGTGGTTGCCCTTGATGCGCGGCACGTTGACCATGCCCGCCGAACAGCCCAGCAGCGCCACACCAGGCGCGACCAGCTTCGGCATCGATTGCAGACCGCCTTCGGTGATCGCCCGCGCGCCATAGGCCACGCGCTTGCCGCCCTTCAGCAGCTCGGCCACCATCGGGTGATGCTTGAAGCGCTGGAATTCCATATAGGGGTACAAGTGCGGGTTCTTGTAGTTCAGATGAACCACAAAACCGACATAGACCTGATTGTTTTCAAGGTGATAGATGAACGACCCACCGCCTGCGTTGCCCCCCAGAGGCCAGCCCATCGTGTGGGTCACGGTGCCTTCCTTGTGCTTGGCCGGATCGATCTCCCATATCTCCTTCATGCCAACGCCGTATTTCTGCGGCTCTTTCCCGGCCTGCAGGTCGTACTTGGCGATCACCTCCTTGGACAGCGAGCCGCGCACACCTTCCGACAGGAAGACGTATTTGCCGTGCAGCTCCATGCCCGGCTCGGTATTCGGCCCGTAAGATCCATCAGCCTCAAGACCAAAGACACCGGCCACGACGCCTTTGACTTCGCCATTGTCGCCATAAACCAGCTCGGAACAGGACATGCCGGGGAAGATCTCGACGCCCAGTTCTTCGGCCTGCTCGGCCATCCAGCGACAGACATTGCCCATCGAGACGATGTAGTTGCCGTGGTTGTTCATCAGCGGCGGCATCGGGAAGTTCGGAATGCGGATCTGACCAGCTTCACCCAGCATATAGAAGTTGTCTTCGTGCACCGGTGTGTTCAGCGGCGCACCCTTTTCCTTCCAGTCGGGGATCAGCGCATCCAGACCGCAAGGGTCAAGAACCGCGCCCGACAGGATATGAGCGCCCACTTCCGAGCCTTTTTCCAGAACGACGACGTTCAGGTCCGCATCCAGCTGCTTCAGACGGATGGCCGCCGACAGGCCCGCAGGACCCGCGCCCACGATCACCACGTCATATTCCATCGCTTCGCGTTCAATTTCGGCCATCGTGGGCTCCTTCGCTGACTTTCCGAATTGGCGCTCTCAACGCGTGATCTGCGCAATTTTGTTTCACGCGTGATTACCCGTTGTGAAAGACCTTGGTCAATCGAAACACGGCGTAAAATCGCTGCAATGCGGCAGTTCAGCCCTCTGGTGCGTCGCCCATGAGGTATCTGGGACCGCTACCACGGGATTTTGCCCTGTCATCGGGGTTGTACAGCCTGCATTTCGGCAAGCTCAGACAGCCGCACCCGATGCATCCGTCCAGGTTGTCGCGCAACCGGATCAGGGTATCGATTCGGCTGTCCAGATGTGCCCGCAACCCCTTGCTGATCCGTTTCCAGTCCTGCGGTGTTGGCGTCCGGTTTCCCGGCAGGTCGGCCAGAACCTCGCGGATCTCCGGCAACGACACGCCGAATTGCTGTGCGATCATCACGAAACTCAGCCTCCGGATATCGGCACGCTGATACCGCCGCTGCCCACCCGCATTGCGCCAGGGCGAAATCAGGTTCTGCGCTTCGTAATAGCGGATCGCCGACACCGCCAGACCGGTCCGCCGCGCCAATGCGCCGATGGAAAGCCCCTCTGACACCGCCATCTCTCAACTCCGGAAAAATTCCTTGACCTAAAGTTAGGTTTAGAAATTAGGGTGAGTCGTGACAAGACCCGAATTCGAAAGGGAGCAATCATGCCTGCAACACTGGAACACACGAATTTCACCGTCAGCGACCCCAAATCGACCGCCGCCTGGATGCAGGATGTGTTCGGCTGGAAAATCCGCTGGGAAGGCTCGGCCAAGGCGGGCGGTTACACGGTTCATGTCGGCAACACGCATACCTATCTGGCGCTATATGCACCCCAATCCCCCAGGCCATCAGGCGAAAGCAGCTATGACATCGTTGGCGGCCTGAATCACGTGGGCGTCGTTGTCGAAGACCTGGACGCCACCGAACAAAAGGTCCGCGCCGCCGGATTCGAACCCCACAACCACGCCGATTACGAACCCGGACGGCGGTTCTACTTTGACGATGACAACGGCATCGAATTCGAGGTGGTCGCCTACGATTAGGCCGTATTCCGCGCGTCGGCGCGTGCTGACCCCTTGCATTCTGCCGTCCATTTGGTTCAGGTATTGACTGAACCTACCAGTCGCCCCGACGCATTGCGCGGCGGGGCGACGCAATTTATGCGTGGAACAGTAACGATGGAAAAGATTCCGATGACGCCTGCGGGCTTCGCCGCGCTTGAGGCCGAGTTGAAAAAACTCAAATCCGAAGAGCGTCCCGCCATCATCAAGGCCATTGCCGAAGCCCGCGAGCATGGCGATCTGTCCGAAAACGCCGAATACCACTCGGCGCGCGAAAAGCAGTCCTTCATCGAGGGCCGTATCAAGGAACTCGAAGGCGTCCTGTCTCTGGCCGACGTGATCGACCCCAAAAGACTGTCCGGCGCCATCAAGTTCGGCGCCCGCGTCACGCTGGTCGACGAGGACACGGACGAAGAAAAGACCTGGCAGATCGTAGGTGAGCACGAGGCCAATATCGAAAGTGGTCTGCTCAACATCAAATCGCCCATCGCCCGTGCCTTGATTGGCAAGGACGAAGGCGACAGCGTCGAGGTCCATACGCCCGGCGGCCTGAGGTCTTACGAAATTCTGACCATCCAGTATTCCTGACGGGGGGCACGGCCATGTCGGGCACCCCACCGGAAAAGGAAGCGGACCGCCCGACTTCGCTTGGCATCTACGACCGCCCGCAAAAGCAGTCCATCACCGGGATCGAGATTGCGGCCATCGTGCTCAGTGTACTTTGGCTGGCCTTCGCCGTGGTCTTCATCGTCATGCCCCGCAACGAAGCCGCCAGCGGGCCGCTGGTCGTCATGCTGGCGGTCTTTCTGCCGGTGGCAATGATATGGGTCGCGGCAACCGCCATGCGCGCCAGCCGCATCATGCGCGAGGAAAGCCAGCGCCTGCAAACCGCGATCGACGCGATTCGCAACGCCTATGTCCTGCAACAGCAGCGCGCCGCGATCATTCAGGAACCGACTGTCACCAAAAAGCTCGACCAGATCGTCGCAGCGGCGAAAAAGGCCGAAACCACGCTGGCAACCTTCTCGACCTCGCGGGCAGCCGAAAAGGTCAAACCGGCGACGCAGATCAAGTCCGGATCATCCAACGGCCAGACCACGCTGGAACTTGGCACCCCTGCCGAAGCGCTCGCACCGCCGCTTGGGACCGAGGATTTCATTCGCGCCCTCAATTTCCCGGAAACCGCCGAAGACACTGACGGGTTCGCCGCGCTGCGCCGCGCATTGAAAGACCGCAAGGCCGCGCAGCTCATTCAGGCCGCGCAGGACGTGCTGACCCTGCTCAGTCAGGAAGGCATCTATATGGATGACCTCAAACCGGATATGGCACGCCCCGAAATCTGGCGCCAGTTCGCCCAGGGTGCCCGTGGCCGCGCAGTGGCCAGTCTGGGCGGCATTCGCGACCGCTCGTCGCTGGCCCTGGCTTCGGGCCGCATGAAACAGGACCCGATCTTTCGCGACGCGGCCCATCATTTCCTGCGCCGTTTCGACCACATGATCGTCGCCTTCGAACCCGAGGCGACGGATGCCGAGATCGCGGCCCTTGGCGAAACCCGAACCGCGCGCGCCTTCATGCTGCTGGGCCGCGTGGCCGGGACGTTCGACTGACCGGCGTCGCAGGGTCTACAACCCGAAACTGCCATAGGGAATGAATCGCACCGGATCGCCGGGGCGGATATGCTGCTCGCCGTCGCCAATCTCGACCAGCCCGTCAGCCCAGCTCAACCCGCTGATACGGCCCGACCCTTCCGAGCGGAACACCTCGACCTGGCCCTCGCGCACCCGCGCCCGCAAGTATTCCCGCCGCCCCGGCTTCTTGCGCTTTTCGAACGCGGCAGGCAGGTCGAACCCCTGCGGCTCCTGCCAGTCTTCACCCGCCAGCAGGCCCATCGCGGGCCGCGCAAAGATCAGCGTGCACACCATCGCCGCCACCGGATTGCCGGGAAGGCCGAAAACCGGGGTTCCGTTCCAGATACCCAAGGCCAAAGGCCGCCCCGGTTTCAGCGCGATGCGCCATTCCTGCATCGCGCCCGCCTCTCGCAGCAGCGCCGACATATGATCCTCGTCCCCGGCAGACGCCCCGCCGCTGGTCAGGATCACATCCGCCTTTTCGGCGGCCTCGTCCAGCCTGGCCCTCAGTGTGGGCCGGTCATCCGGCACCCGCCCGATATCGACCGTTTCGAACCCGAACCGCTCGGCCATCGCCAGCAACATCGGGCGGTTGGCGTCGAATATCTGGCCCGGTCCCGCTTCGTCTCCCGGCTCGACCAGTTCGTCACCGGTCGATACCACCGCCACACGCAGCGGCAGATGCACCGGTGCCACGGCCACGCCCACCGCCGACAACAGCGCCAGATCGGCCGCGTTCAGCTTGCGCCCCCGGCGCAAGACAATATCGCCGGCGGCCACGTCCTCGCCCGCCCTGCGCGTGTTGGCCCCTTGCTTCAACGGACCGTGAAACGCGACATGGCCGTCCTGAACGGTCACGTCCTCCTCCAGAATGACCGTATCGACACCTTCGGGCAGCGCCGCACCCGTCAGAATGCGCAACGCCTGCCCCCCGGCCAGAACCCCGTCGAACGGCACCCCCGCCGCCGCCCGCCCCTCGGCCAGCGGCACCACATGCGCGCCCTCCGGATAGCCCCCGGCAAAGCCATATCCATCGACCGCCGAATTCGGCAGCGGCGGGTTGGAACGCAGCGCCACCACATCTTCGCTCAGCACCCGGCCCAGCGCCCGCATCACCGGCAATCGTTCAGTCCCGGTCACGGCATGCATCCGCTCGCGCAGCATCGCCAGCGCGTCGTCAACCGGCGTCCAGTTCACGCCCGCAGGCAGGGCGAAACAATCGTTTTTCAAAGGCGGCGGCGCGATATCCGGTTTTGCTTGCGTCACACCCATGATCCACCCTTCCTCTGCTGCGCTGACATCCAATTGTTGCGCCAAGTCTTGCCGCGAAAGGCCTGCCAGATTCAATGCGACCTGTTCGACCTGCCAGGCATCCCTGATCCGCCCTTCCGGCGCCGCACCCAGCGTCAGCGACGGCCAGACCTCGACAAACGCCACCGCCCTGTCCAAAGGCTCATAAGGCCAGACGGCGACCTGCCCCGCAAACCTTCGGCGCAACCGTGCCAGAACGGGCAGGCCCATCATCACCTGTCCGCCCACCGCGCCCGCGCCACCCATCTGCCAGCAGGTGAAACTTCCCCTGGCAAGCGCCTCGACCCTGCGGCGATCCGGAAACGGGTTGTGATAGTCATCCTTGCGGCGCGGCAGCCCCTCGATGTCCCGTTGCAACCCGTTCATCCAGAACGGTCCCCTGCCCCCGAACACCCGATTGATCTCACCGGCCAGATCGAACCGGTTGTTCGCCGCCGGATCGTCCTCGATCCGCGCCTCGAACCAGTCCCACAGCTCCAGCGGATCGTCGGTTCCGGTCATCGCGCGGGCAAACCCCCGCGGATAGCCGAACGGAAAATCGAACCCCAGAAACAGACGCCGCCCGGCAGCCACCTCTGCGGCAATCAACTCTGCCAGCCAATCTTCGGCCCGCTGCCGGTTGCGCAGATAGACCGGCTCGTCGGCCTGCCCGCCCCGCACCACACAGACCCAGATCGCATCCCTTCGCGGGCGTGGCCCGGTGTCGTTGCCACCCGACCAGTCCACCATCGCAAAGGTCCTGAATGGGGTCACAAACCGACCTCTTTCAGGATGAAATCCGCAATGGCCACGGTGTCGTTCAGATCGAACACAGGCCGGTCCAGGTCAAGCGCCACATCGCTCGCCACAGCCCGGATGCTGGCATCCCCCGGCGCGATCAGCTCATTGCCCGGCTCGGCACGATAGGCCTCGATCTTGGGGTGACGTTCGCGCTTGTACCCTTCGATCAGCACCAGATCGACCGGCGACAACCGCGTCAGCAACTCCGACAATGCCGGTTCCGGCGCACCGCGCAACTCCTGCATATGCGCCACCCGGTATTTCGAGGCCAACAGCACCTCTGCCGCCCCCGCCTGCCGGTGGCGAAAACTGTCGCGTCCGGGGTGATCCACGTCAAACGAATGATGCGCATGCTTGACAGTTGACACACTGAAACCGCGCCCGGTGATCTCGGCCACCAGACGTTCCATCAGCCCGGTCTTGCCTGCATTCTTCCAACCAGTGACGCCATAAACCTTCATGCCCGCTCCAACAGATTTTCAGCCATCGCCAAATCCTCGGGCGTGTTGACGTTGAAAAACGGGTCGAACTCGCCTACCGGAAACAACGCCTCGCACCCCTCATGCCGGTCGGTCCACAGCACCACCTTGCGCAAGCCCTCGCTCAGCGCGGCGCGCAGATCATCACGCAAAGCCACCGGCCACAGGCCAAAGGTCGGATGACGGTTCACCTTGCCCCGGCCACCCGATTTCAACTCTGCCCCGGTGCGCGGCGTGGTTGCCAGCACCAGAGGATGCGCCTGCCCTTCGGCAGCAGCCATGAGCCGCGCCACCAGATCGCGCGGAAAGAACGGCGTGTCGGCAGCGGCGGTGACAATCGCCTCGGCCCCCTGATCTGCGGCCCAGTCCAGCCCGGCCAGAACCCCGGCCAGGGGCCCTGCAAAGCCTTCGATGGAATCTACAATCACCGGCAAGCCCAGATCGGCAAACCGCGCAGGATCACCGTTGGCATTCAGCGCCAGTCCCGCCACTTGCGGACCCAAACGGCCCATGACATGCGACACCAGCGGCTTGCCGCCCAACAGCAGCCGCCCCTTGTCGCCACCGCCCATCCGGGTGGCCAGACCGCCTGCAAGAATCACGCCCAAAGGCTGCTTCATTGTCACTCCCGCCATGCTCAAGCGAACGAGGCAACACCTTTAAATCATTTCCACCGAGACTCAATTCAATTGAAACGCTGTCGGATAGAGATGGTGGAGAATGAACAACCACGCAATCAAAGTCCCAACCGACAGAAACGATGTCGCCGACACAGTATGCGCCGCCAACTCGGTCTCCTGATCATAGTGCTTGGCCAGTAGAAAGATGTTTTTCGCAGTCGGAACCGCCGCCGATATCGTCGCCGCAATCGTCCAAAGCGGGTCAAGCCCGACCAGGTGTGCCGCAAGCAATACCAGCCCCGGCGCGACAATCAGCTTGGTCAGGGACAAGACCAGAATAAGTGGCCCTGTCTTGACGATGACTCGCACGCTGGTCGTGTACCCGATTGCAAAAAGCGCGACCGCCGCCAGACCCTGGCTTAACACCTCCAGGTAATCCTTGACTGCCGGAGCAAAACCCAAACCAGTGATCGAATATGCAACGCCCAGCAGGGTTCCAAGAATGATCGGGTTTTTCAGAACATTGATGAGCAGCCTTGCAACACCGGTTTTTTTTGCCGCCGATTGCCCGGAAACGCTTTCCAGAATGATCGTCAGCGTCAAAAGCAAAACCGCGACAACCAGATTTGCCAACACTGCAGGCAGTGCGCCGCTCGACCCGAAAATTGCGTGGAGTATCGGCAAGGCGACAAGCGCCGTATTCGATGCCACTGCCGCAAAGGATGCAACTGTCGCCGCACCGGTCGAAAAATGCTGGACGCGCCTCAACACCAGAAAGAGCACGGCAAACAGAATTGCCAGCGCCCCACCATAGGCCATGTAGAAGCCATAGTTGAGCAGATCACCAAATTCCTCCTGCCCGATGAGATAGAACATGATCGCCGGAAGCAGAACATAGACAGCAAACTGTACCAGAGATTCAGAAATCGTATCGGACAGCAATCCAGTCCACGAAAAGACATAACCCGTCAGAATGACCGCAAACACAGGTGCAATAAGGTTGAGCAGTTCCA